>DATFGJ010000019.1:0-10583 GCA_035249585.1 Lacipirellulaceae bacterium | reverse complement strand
GAGCGGGTTTCCCAAACCGGCTTGCACACCGTGTAGCAGCGCGTCTTGGTTTCCCAGACCGGCTTGCACACCGTGTAGCAGCGCGTCTTGGTTTCCCAAACCGGCTTGCAGACGGTGTAGCAACGTGTCCGCGTTTCCCAGACCGGCTTGCAGACTGTATAGCAAACTTGTCGTGTACAGGTTTCAGGGACGTACTTGACGCAGTTGATCACGCGATCTTCGCAGACCCGCTCGTAGCACGTCTTGTAGCATGTGACCTGTTGCTGATCGTATTCGATCGAGCGAACAGTCTTCATGACGGTGTGACACCGTTCTTGGCAGCACGGTGCACAGTTGCGATAACGCGCCACGCCGAACAACCCGGCATCCGCTTGGTCTGGGACAAGCGTCAGCACAAGGGTTGCGGCCAGCGCAACCATCCATCCTCTCATCTCCTTCGCCTCCTTTGGTCCAGTTCGTAGGGTGTGTCCATGGGCTGGTCGTGATAGCGGATACGAAATCCGCCCATTAGTAATTCGGGCTAGCAAATCCACGCACCTTAACTGAACCGCTCATTTTTCGTGGACGACGCATTCTCCGCCGAATACGTGATCAGAGCTGTCTTCGCGATCCTAAGACTCGTCGCAACAAGTGCTTGCGCTGTTCGAGTTGCAAGAGCGTATCGCTTTTAGCGGGCTGGTTGGAGCGGCTGTCCTAAACGAAATGCATGAGCCAAAAGCAGCGATTAGGCGGGCGGCGTAAGCGAATTCTGACTATGCGTAGGTAGGAATCTGCCCGTCCCACTTATAAGTCAGACGCCGGAGGCCACTAGCTTGCTGACGGCGATGGCTTTTCCTAGAGTTGACTCGGCCCCATCGCGACGGTGCCGAGCTGGCAATAAAGAGGCGGTCCTTTGGCTTCAGGAAAGCAAAGTAAGCCCGATCCCGTACCGCGCGACGTTCCGAACGTGGTTGTGAGCCGGCTCAGCCTGTACCTTCGGGAATTGCAACGGCTGGTTCACGACGGCAGAACCACGATCAGCTCCAGCCAGCTTGGAAAAGCGCTTGGCTTTACGGACGCGCAGGTTCGGAAGGACCTTGCCTATTTCGGGCATTTCGGACACCCGGGCGTCGGCTATCGCTGCGACGAACTGGTAGGCGAGATTCGCCGCATTCTGGGCACCGATCGTCAATGGACCGTCACAATGGTCGGTGTCGGAAACCTAGGCCGCGCACTTTTGCGTTACAAGGGATTCGCGTCAAAAGGCTTTCGCATCGTCGCGGCATTCGACGCCGACCCGCGCGTGGTTGGCGCGAAGGTCGAAGGAATTCCCGTCTATAGCCAGCAGCGATTGGTGGAGGTCGTGCGCCAACTGCGGATTCAACTGGGGATGATCACCGTTCCGGCTCCGCAGGCCCAGCAGGTCGCCGACCAGCTTGTATCGGCCGGCATTGAGGGCATTGTGAACTTTGCACCGGTGACGTTGTCACTTCCTGCGGAGGTGGGGTTGGTCGGCGTGGACTTGACGACCGAGCTGGAGCAGCTGGCCTTCGCAGTTGCCAACAGAAGCCGTTAGCTGTTAGCTTTTGAGATAGTTATTAGCCTTTAGCTATTAGCTCTTAGCCAGAATTGAAATCGATTCGCTCCGGCTAACAGCTAAACGCTAATTGCCAAAAGCTTTGTTTACCCCGTGGTGTAATGGTAACACTAGGGATTTTGATTCCCTCATTCCAGGTTCGAGTCCTGGCGGGGTAGCTGCCGTAGGTCAGGCAATGCCTGACATAGCTGAAGGTCTCTGATTCGTCAGGCACAGCCTGACCTGCGTGTAATGCTCGATTCGCCCGAAGCCACATTCGCAATTGAAGCAGTCCGCGAGGCGTCGCTTTTGGCGCGCCGGATTCAGCGAGAAATGGTGGCCGGCGCGATCACGAAGGACGATAAATCGCCCGTTACAGTTGCCGATTTTGCCGTCCAAGCCCTCGTTGTCCGGCGACTCGCGGAACAATTGCCAGGCTCCGTCTTAATCGGCGAGGAGCACGCCGCAGCATTACGGCTTGAAGAAGGCATGGCGGCGCTCGATCAGGTGACGGCGTTCGTTCGCACCGTGATACGCGACGCAACGCCAGAAGAAGTTTGTGGCCTCATCGACCGCGGTAGCGGCGAGCCGCCTCAAGCCTTCTGGACACTCGACCCAATCGACGGCACAAAGGGATTCTTGCGCCGCGAGCAGTATGCCGTCGCTCTGGCGCTGGTTAGCGACGGTGACGTTGAGCTCGGCGTCCTCGGTTGCCCCGAACTGACTTTGCGCGAAATACAGCAATCCAAGCCGCCGGCGGAAGCCGGTGGTTGTCTTGTCGCGGCGTCGCGGGGCCTCGGCACTTGGTGGCAGCCGCTTGATGGCACTGTTGGTCAATGGCAGCGGCTCACCGTCTCGAATCGCGAGGCCGCAGCCAGCGCGCGCATACTTCGCTCGGTCGAAAAGGCGCACACGAACACGGACGAGATCGGCCAATTGGCCGCATCGCTACGAATCAGCGCGGAACCGGTCGCCATGGATAGCCAGGCCAAATACGCCGTGTTGGCGGCCGGCGAAGGTGACGTCCTCCTCCGGCTGATTTCGCCGTCGCGACCCGACTACCGTGAAAAGATTTGGGATCAGGCCGCCGGATCGATCGTCGTCACCGAAGCGGGCGGCCGAATCACAGACCTCGACGGCCGGGCGCTTGATTTCTCGCATGGACGCACGTTGGCAAATAATCGCGGCATCGTCGCCACCAATGGACAGCTTCATGCGGCCATTCTCGACGGATTGCGATCGATTGGGGCCTAAACGCGCTCGACTGTCGGAACAACCGACTCCCGGTTGACCGCCCCAATAGAAAGCCATTATCCTACAGGGCTGCCCAACCTCGCACGGCCCGAGGGATTGGGCAAGTGAGCCATTCTGGCCGATTGTTTGCCTAACGCCGGGCGTCCGCGCTACCCGTACCGCGTAGAAGCGACTCCCCCGGTGTGCCATTCGAGGAGTTTTTGTGTCAGCACTCGTGAAAGAACTGGTGGAAGCTGGCGTCCACTATGGTCACCGCGCCAGCCGCTGGAATCCGAAGATGCGGCCGTACATTTACGCCCGAAAGAATCTCATCCACATCATTGACGTGCGCGAAACGGTGCGCGGCCTGTTGCGCGCGAAGAAGTACCTTCAGCAGATCGCGGGGCGTGGCAGCTTGATTTTGTTTGTTGGCACAAAGCGGCAGGCGGCCGATGCCATCGGACGCGAGGCCCAACGAGCCGGCATGCCGTATGTGAACGATCGCTGGCTGGGCGGCACGCTTACGAACTTTCGCACGATTCGCAGCCGGCTAACCCGGCTGGAAGAGCTCGAGGCGCTTCGAAGCGACGAAGCAAAATACGACACCTATTCGAAGAAGATGCAGTCGGCGCTCAATCGCGAGTACCGCAAGATGTTCCGCAATCTCAACGGCATCCGCACGATGAACCGGCTTCCAGAATGCCTGATCATCGTCGATCCCAAGAAGGAAAAGAACGCGGTGAGCGAGGCACAGAAACTGGGCGTTGCCACGGTGGCTCTGATCGACACCGATTGCGATCCCGATCTCGTCGATCTGCCGATTCCGGGCAACGACGACAGCATGCGTTCGATCGAGCTGGTTATCAAGATGGTCGCCGACGCAATTCTCGCTGGCAAGAATCAGGCGGCCGTGCAAAGTCAGTACGCCAGCGAAGGCGGAGCCGAGCCGGCGGCATAGTAACGTGCCGGCCCAGGTTGGGCCCGCTAAGTATCACATAGCCCGACCATCTTGGTCGGGCAGGGCGGGCATTGCCCTTGATTCAGTTTTGACCCGGTGGACAGCGCCCACCCTACCAATTGAGGAGTCTATCTCATGGCAGAAATCACCGCTCAAGCAGTGATGAAGCTGCGCGACGAAACGGGCCTTCCCATGATGGAGTGCAAGAAGGCGCTGCAGGAAGCCGGCGGCGACTTCGAATTGGCCAAGCAGAAAGTCCGCGAATCGGGCAAGAAGATCATGTCGATCCGCCAGGATCGCAGCACCGAGGAAGGGCGTATCGCCGTTTACACGAGCCTGCAGCCGGGGGTCGGCGCAATGGTCGAGCTGCAGGTAGAATCGGCGCCTGTGGCCAAGCATGAGGACATCATCGCACTAGCCAACGATTTGGCGAAGCAATTGGCAACCGGCCCAGGGGCAAAAACGCCGGAAGAGTTGTGGAAGCAACCGGCGCCGAGCCGCAAGGGAATAACGCTACAGCAGTGGAAGGACGAAATCGAAGGCAGGATGCGCGAGGTGATTCGGCTGGCCCGGATTCATCGCTTCAATGCGCCCACCGGCGGCTACGTACATCATGATGGCAAAACGGGCGTGCTGCTCCAGGTGGAGGGGGGCAACGATGATTTGGCCAAGAGAATCGCGATGCAGGTCGTGGCGATGAAGCCGAAGGCTGCGACTACCGCCGAACTCGACAAGGCGTTAGTTGAAAAAGAGCGCGCCATTCTGAGCGAGCAAGCCCGCAAAGAAGGTAAGCCCGACAACATTATCGAGAAGATGATTGAAGGCCGCATGCGCAATTTTTACGCGGAGCACGTGCTTTCGGAGCAGCCCTACATCCACGACGACAAGCAGACCGTGGGCAAGATAGCGGCTGCCGGCGGAATGAAACTCGTGAAGTTCATACGTTGGCAGCTTGGTGAAGCGGGCGGTGATAAACCGGCCGCATGAAATTGCTTCAGTAAGCCCCGGCGAAAGCCGGGGTTTTTTTGTTGGATGTTCGGCATACCGTTAACAGCAGATTTGTCACTGCAAATTTGTCATTTGTAATTTGTCATTGGGGGCCGTATAAAATGGCCAATGACAACTGTCAGCTTGCAATGACAAATCCCTCGTCCAACGAATCAATCATGGCGCCCGCCAGTCCTTACAAGCGCATCATTCTGAAGCTCTCCGGTGAGAGCTTTGCGGCTCCGGGTCAGCGCGGCATCAGCATGCAGGAAGTCGTGGATATCGCCACGCAGACGCAGCGAGCGGCGAGGCTGGGCGTGCAAATTGCCATCGTGATTGGCGGCGGCAACATTTTGCGGGGGGCGCAGTTCAAGGCCGGCAACTCCAGCATTCAGGAAGCCACCGCCCACTACATGGGGATGCTGGCGACAGTCATCAACGGCCTCGCGCTGCAGGATGCGCTGGAATCGCTGAACTGTGAAACGCGGCTGATGTCGGCGGTGCGCATGGACGGTGTTGCTGAGCCATTCATTCGGCGGCGGGCGCGACGGCATCTGGAAAAAGGCCGCATCGTGATACTGGCCGGTGGCACCGGCGCGCCGTTCGTCACGACCGACACGGCCGCCGCGCAGAAAGCACTCGAAATTGAAGCCGATATCTTGATGAAGGCCACCCGCGTCGACGGCGTGTACACGGCCGACCCGGAGACCGACGCCACGGCCACGCTCTTCCGCCGGCTCACGTACCAGGATGTCCGCGAGCGCAACCTGCGAATCATGGACCCCACGGCCATCGCCCATTGCATGGAGCACGAACTGCCGATTCTCGTCTTCAACTACAGAGTGGATGGCAACATCGAACGCGCCGTGCGCGGCGATGATATCGGCACGCTAGTCAGTAGTGATAAAGAATAACCACCGCGACAAGTATTGCAGGAGAGCAGTAGTGGAGTAGAGGAGTAGAGGAGTAGTTCAATTCGTTCAAATCGGAACGCCTACTCCACTGCTCCACTGCTGCACTACTCCACTAACACGATGAGCGTTGAAGAAATATTGTTCGATGCCGAGGAGCGCATGGAGAAGGCGCTCACCAAACTAAAGCAAGACTTGACCGGCATCCGCACCGGGCGAGCGAACCCCGGCATGGTCGATTCGCTGCGCGTGGAGGCCTATGGGTCGCCCGTGCCGATCAAGCAGATTGCCAGCGTCAGCGCGCCGGAGCCGCAGCAGCTGGTGATTCGCCCGTACGATCCATCGACGATCAAGGACATCGAAAAGGGCATCATTGCCAGCGATCTTGGCCTCGCGCCGCAGAGCGACGGCAAGGTGATCCGGCTCAATATTCCGCCGCTGTCCGGTGAGGTGCGCCGCAAGATGGTTGCCCGCACCAAGGAGCTGGCCGAGGAAACCAAGGTTGCGGTGCGCAACATCCGCCGTGACGCCAACAAGCAAGCCGAGCTGGAGAAAAAGGACAAAGAGCTCACCGAGGATGAATGTGACGCCACACTGGAAGATGTGCAAAAGCTCACTAAGAAATTCGAGGACAAAGCCAACGAGCTGGCCAAGGACAAAGAGGCCGAGGTCATGGAGGACTAAGTAGGGGCTCGTGCGGGTGCCCCGGCTTGGCGTGGGCATGGCATTTCGATTGTTGATGCTAGCGGCCGCCAGCCTTCTCTTGCCGGTCTGTGCGGGCCTTGCTATCTTTCGCGGCCCCGCTGTTGAGCCGGCAGACTCACGATGCCTTCGGCATGTCGTGGGTCCGCGGCTATCTTGACCCTGTCTGTTTCAACCCAACTCCGTTTGTGGAGATTTGCCATGGCCCGCACGGAAGCCGGTCCCGAGAACGATCCTTCATTGCCAAAACACACGAATTGGAAACGCCGCCTGGCATTTATCGCCAGCGGCCTGGCGGTCATCGGCTTGGCAGTTGTGCTGCGATATATCACCGGCACCAGCGCGGCCGAGGCGCAGATTCCTAACCCGTTTCGCGGCAAGGAAGCAAACCAACCGCCTGCTGCGCAGCAAAGCGCCAACCCGGGCGCGGCGCAGCAAGCTGGCGCTCAGATGCCGCGGCATGAACGGCCCAAGCATGATGTGATGGCGGTCGTCAACGGCCAGGATATCCGCCGCCCTGCGCTGGCTTCAGCCTGCGTCGACCGTTACGGCGAAGAAGTGTTGGAAGACCTCGTAAATAAACGGCTGATACTCCATCACTGCCGCAATCGAGGTCTCGAGGTGACCGACGAGGACGTCGATGCGGAAATTGATCGCATGGCGGCTCGATTCAAGATCACTCGCGAGCAATTGCTTGACCATATTTTGCGCGAAAGAGGCGTGAATGTTCATCAATACAAGCACGACATCCTTTGGCCCATGCTGGCGCTGCGCAAGCTGGCGGCAGATCAGCTGGCGGTGACCGACCAGCAGCTTCAGCAGGCCTATGACTCGCAGTTTGGACCGGCGGTGAAATGCCGGTTGATTGTCGTGCCCGATCGGAAATTGGCCGAGCAGCTTCACCGTCAGCTCACGGAGCGGCCCGACGAATTCGCGCGGCTTGCCATGCAGAACTCAATCGATGTGAATAGCGCGAGCATCGGCGGCTTGATCCAGCCTATCCGCCGCCATGTGGGCGACGCCGCAATTGAGCGCGAAGTGTTTGCGCTCGAGCCGGGAAAGATTTCTTCCATCATTCCGGTGGGTGCGCAATTCGCCATCCTGAAATGCGAAGAGCACCTTCCGCCGCGCAACGTGCCCATAGAAAGCGTTCGCGCCGAGCTCGTCGAGAAAATCAACGACCAAAAGCTGCGCGAAGTGGCGAGCAAAACCTTGGAGGATATGCAGGAATCTGCCACAGTGCAAAATGTCTGGAACGATGCACAGCTTCGCGCCCAAATGCCGGGCGTCGTCGCCACGATCAACGGTGAGCCGATTCAATATCAAGAGCTCGCGGAAGCATGCCTCTTGAGGTTTGGCGAGGAGGTGCTGGAGGTCGAGATATCGCATTTGCTGCTACAACAGGCGCTCGCGAAAGCCAACCTCACGCTAACCGAGCAGGATCTCAATGCCGAAATCGCACACGCGGCGACTCTGGCCGGAGTGGTCGACTCCCAGGGCCGGCCCGACGTCGACAAGTGGATGCACATGGCAACCACCGAGCAGGACATCTCGAAGGAACAATACATGCGCGATTCGGTCTGGCCGTCGGCGGCGCTCAAGAAGCTCACCGGCGGTACGATTCAGGTCACGAACGACGATCTGCAGAAAGGCTTTGAAGCGAATTACGCGGAGCGAGTGCGTTGCCGGGCCATCGTATTGGGCAACATGCGGCGGGCCCAGGAGGTTTGGGCCAAGGCACGGCAGAACCCCTCGATTGAGTACTTCGCCGACCTGGCCGAGGAATATTCGATTGAACCGACAAGCAAGTCACTGCGCGGCGAAGTGCCGCCCATCCGCCGCCACGGCGGCCAGCCACAGCTCGAGGAAACGGCATTCGCTCTTGCTCCAAATGAGCTGTCGGGCATCGTTCAGCTGGGCGACAAATTTGTGATTCTCAAGTGCGAAGGCCGCACCGACCCCGTCGACGTCAATCCGCAAGAAGTCCGGCAGATTCTCTACCAGGACATTCTGGAAAAGAAGCTGCGGCTGGCCATGGGCCAGCAGTTTGAAAAGATTCGCTCCCAAGCGCGGATCGACAATTTCCTGGCCGGCACGTCGCAATCGCCCGATCGCGTGAAGCCGGAAGCGCGAGAGGGCGCACCGCGCGCTGACTCCGCCGTGCGCCCGACGGCGGGTGCGCCGCACGTCGACTCCGCCGTGCGCCCGACGTCGGCCACGCCAGCGACACGCTAGAGCTCATTCGCAGAATCGACGTGCCATAGCGGCCGAGCCGCGCTCAGTGGATGCAACTATAGGTGCTCAGCACCTACTGCGGCATTGTTTCCATCGCCGGCTCGGGGAACACCACGCCTTCCAGGGCCTTGTCGACGATCGCACCGGCCTTGGCATCTTCCTTGCGAATACGCTCGACCTGCCGGCGGGCCGCATCGCCCGTTTGTTCCCAGAGCCCGGCTTGGCGATAGTTCGTGATTCGCCCCATCCCGCCGCCACCTTCTTTGGCCTTTTTCTCCTCGGAGGCGAGAATTCGCTCCTGTATGTCCCGAAGATTATCACCCGACTCTTCCAGCGCGGACTGGTTCGCATTGGCTGAAGCTTCGTCAGTAATTGTTTTCAAGACGTCCAGCAGCTTCTTCCCCTCGATATTGAGCTGCTCGTAACGGTTGGAGCTTTCCTTGAGCCCCATATCACAGCCGGTAATGAGAATAATGCCCGCGATCACGAGTAATTGATGCCTTATGCCGATTCTCAATGTCCGCCCTCCTGCGATGGATTGAGGTAGAATTCATCGATGTCCAATAGGATAACTGCTGTGGCCAAAGGTGCAACACCCGGCCGGCCGATGAACCGTTCGGCGGCAGTGTCCGTTGCGCGGTGAACCGCCGCCGGTTATACTTGGTCTTTGCCGTGTCACCCTGCGTCGCGCGCCTGTCACCCCTACTTCGAGCCGGCAATGAGCCGACCTCCTCAAAACCCGTCCCCTAATTCGCCATTCAAGGTGCAGGTGGCTGAACGTGTCACGCGGCTGCCGCCGTACCTGTTCGGTCGGATCAACTCGCTGCTCTACAACAAGCGCCGCGCCGGCGATGATGTGATCGACCTCGGAATGGGCAACCCGTCAGACCCGCCCGAGGATTTCGTCATCGAAAAGCTGACCGAAGCCGCACGCGACCCGCGCAATCACGGCTACAGCAAGTCGAATGGCATTGCCAATCTGCGGCGTGAAGTAGCTTCTAAGTATTTCAAGCGCTTCGGCGTGCGACTTGATCCGGATGAGGAGGTCATCGTCTGTCTCGGCTCGAAAGAAGGCTTCAGCCACATGTGCCTGGCGATGATGGGGCCGGGCGATACGGCCATCGTGCCGGCGCCGTATTTTCCAATTCATGTGTACTCAGTGGCGCTGGCTTCGGGCAATGTTATCGCCCTCGAGGTGTGCGACAGCGACAAGTTTTTGTCGAACATTGTCTACACGTGCGAGCATCTTTATCCGCGGCCGAAGCTCGTCATTCTCAATTACCCGCATAATCCGTCGACGGCCTGTGTGGAGCAGCCGTTTTACGATGAAGTGGTGAAGCTCGCCCGGCGGTATGGCTTCATGGTGATCAGCGATTTCGCGTACGCCGACGTGGCCTTTGATGGCTACCAGCCGCCCAGTTTTCTGGCATCCGAGGGAGCCAGCGCGGTCGGCGTCGAATTCACCACGATGAGCAAAGGCTACAACATGGCCGGTTGGCGCGTGGGCTTTTGCTCGGGCAACCGCGAAATGATCCGCGCGCTGGCCACGATCAAAGGCTACTACGACTACGGCATGTTCCAGGCGATCCAGATCGCCGCCATCATGGCGCTGCGGCACACCGACGCGGCCGTCGAAAAACAATCCCAGATTTATCAAGGCCGTCGCGATGTGCTGGTCGAGGGACTGCGCCGATTGGGCTGGAAAGTCGATCCGCCCAAGGCGGGCATGTTCGTGTGGGCGAGAATCCCCGACCCCTGGCTGGCCCGCATGAGCACCATGGACTTCGCCATGTTGCTGCTCGACCAGGGAGACGTGGCGGTCAGTCCCGGCAGCGGCTTTGGACCTTCGGGCGAAGGCTTTTTGCGAATGTCGCTGGTGGAGAACGAAAACCGTCTTCGTCAGGCGGTGCGCCAGATCGGCCGTTGCCTGGAGCGCGAGGAAGCCCGCTGGCAAGCGGGGCAAACCCAGCCGTCGATTCCCGCCGACACGGCGATTGAGCCC
>DATFGJ010000018.1:0-3347 GCA_035249585.1 Lacipirellulaceae bacterium | reverse complement strand
CGCCAACATCGACGTCGGCCCCGTAGTCTACGGGCCGGTCAACGAATCCAACGACGCGCAGTTTTATGCAAACTCCAAGGCCGCCGACTCGACAATCACCGTTCGCGGCGACGGCGGTCGCGTATCCTTCGTTGGCAATTCGACGGCGGACAATGCGACCATCGTCGCCCTGGGCAGCACCAGAACTGGGTACGTCCCTGGCACGATCGGCGGCCAGGTTCAATTCCACGGCTTTAGCACCGCCGGCAACGCCACTATCACCGCCCAGGGTGCGACCTCGGCGGGAGCCACTGCCGGCGCCGGCGGCCTGATCGTCGTCCTGAACGGCGGGCATGCCGGCAATGCCACGCTCATCGCCAACGGCGGCGCCAGCGCCGATAATGGGGGCGGGATCCGTTTTCAGGGCGGCGGAGTCGGCGATTCCGCTCGAGTCGTGGTGAATGCCGGCGCTTACGCCGACTTCAGTCACAACGCCTTCCACGGCGACACGGCCGTCGGATCGATCGAGGGCGCCGGCAGATTCTCACTCGGCGGATCGCTGCTCACTGTCGGGAATCTCAACACTAACACCACCGTGAGTGGGACCATCACCGACGCCGGCGGCATCGTCAACGGTACCGGCGGCAGGCTCACCAAAGTCGGCGCCGGAACGCTGACCCTTTCCGGAGCCAACACTTATAGCGGCCTCACCACCGTCGTGGGTGGAACACTGTCCCTTACTGGTTCGGTCGCGGGTGACGTGACAGTCAAGAGCGGCGCCACGCTTCTCGGCGCGGGCTCGATCGACGCCACCTCCATCCTGACATGCGAGGCTGGAGCTATCTGCAAGATTGGCACCAGCCCGGGCACGCTTTCCCTCGGCGGACTGAACCTTATGAGCGGATCGACGCTCGAATTTGAGCTCGGCGCTATCCGCGATCATATTGTCGTAACTAACAATGGCACTGTCACGCTGGGCGGCCTGCTCCAACTTTCCCTGCTGGACGGCTTCAACCCGGCGCTCGGGCAGACCTTTTCGCTGTTCGAAGGCTCCATCGGCAGCATCACCGGCACGTTCTCTGCGGTAAATGCTCCCACCTTCAATGGCCATACTCTCAACGTGCTGTATGGCGCCAATCAGGTGACGCTCCAGGTTGGCGAAGCCGTTCTTCCCCCCGGCGATTACAACCGCAGCGGCACGGTCGACGCGGCCGACTATGTCGTGTGGCGGAAGAACAATGGCACGCCGCAGGAGTACGACACCTGGCGGACCAACTTCGGGCGCACGGCCGGCGATGGAAACGGAGTAGGTGCTTCGCGCTCCGAGTTCTTGGTGCCCGAGCCTTTCAGCTATATGCTGGCGATCTTCGCAGTGATGATTGCGGCCCTTGGCCGACGAGCCCTCATCAAATCTTAATCGGCCGCAAAGAGGCTGACGGCAAGCATGCGCACAGCACTGCTGGATGAGTCCGCCACTGCCTGCTCGCCGTGGCGGGGCGGATCTTTGACCAGCAGCGGCACCCGTGCATAGCATTCTTGAGGCTGCGGCTAACCACACAGATATGTTAAAATAAAGCGTCTGGCCGCGTGGGCGGTTCACCATTGCAGTTACGCTTCATTCGGCGATGCCGTATGGCAGGCAATCTTGTCGATATCGGTGAAGTGATCGTCCACGGAGTGTTGTTCGACCCGAAGAACGTCGAGGTTTGGCGCAACATGGACATCGCGCAAAACATCTACCGCTCTGTTCCGCGGCTGTTTGAACTGCTCGAAGAGCGGGGAGTCGATTACGTTCTTGTGGGCGGCATCGCCATGTTGGCATACGTTGAAGGTCCAATACGCAGGACATCGATCTGATCGTGGAAGCGGCCGATCTTGAAAAGCTGCCCGAGATTCGAATTGAGGACCAGAATCCGGAGTTTGCGCGTGGCTGGTTCGGCGACCTGCGGATTGTTTTCCTGTTCACGACGAATAAGTTGTTTGATGCAGTTCGCCGCCACTATCCGACGACTAAGCGCTTTGCCGAACGCGATGTACCATGCGCAACGGTCGAGGGCCTGCTGCTGATGAAATTAGAGGCCCTTCCGGACAAGCATCGACAGGGGCACTTCGACCGGGTTGGAATGTACGAGCACGACATAGGCACGCTTCTGCAAATGTTTCATCCCCATACGGCCGCGCTTTTCGACGAGCTCGCCAAACATATGCTGCCCAGCGACGTGGATGAAATCCGTAAGATCGTCGCTGAAATTGAAGAACGCATCGCGCGCCAGTCTCAACGATTCGGACCACGCCCCTAATAGCGCCGGCCGCGCCGTGATGAGCAACAGCTTCGGCTTCAGCGGGCATAATGCCTCGATTATTGCGGGCGTGGCGGCACAACCACGTAGTCGAGTCTCTCCGATCGAAGATTCGCCGGTGGCGAAGAATCGAACGCGCGCGTTTCGGAGAAAGTCGCCAACGTGGCGCTGGGTGCCACCGCTGACGTGTTAGTAGCGCTCTTCTTCTCGAATTTTTGCGTCCGCAAGTATCTGGTAAGCGCTATCGCCGTCTCCGACTGCAAGGGCTCGTCGTGATAACACTGCTCGGCAAGCCAGCAGTGGCACCGCGGGCGGATCTTCGACTCTAAACCGGAATCCCTTGCGGGCTGCGATCCGGGCGATAGCGACGAGCCATTTTTTGCTTTGATCGCGATTGGCGCTGGGTTAAAATCGTAGCCGGTTCGCGAGCAATTCACCAGGATGATAAAGCAGCGGGGCGCTGGGTTTCATGAGTTGGCATCGTGGTTTGGCGGTGTTTTTGTTGCCGGCGATCATCCTGGCGCTTGTGCCGGGTCGCAACGCACGCGCGCAGACATTGTTGCGAGAAAATGCGGAGAACGGCACGGCGAATATTCTCGACAACGTTGGCGGCGACTTTCAGCTGATCCAGTCGGAGACCGTGGCCGAGGGGGATTTTGCGTTTCACCTGGCGAACCCGAATTTTGACGACAAGTGGTTCGCAATCGACGAGACGCTCTCAATCCAGCCGGATTCGAAACTGTTCTTCTTGAGCCGGCTGGGTTGGGCGACGAATCGGCAGTTCGCCCGCGTGCAACTTTCGACCAATGGCGGGACGAGCTGGCCCACCACCATCTATAGCCAGGCGGGCACCGGTGACGAGGGCGAAGGCTCATTCACGCTCAAAGAGGTCGACCTCGCGCCTTACGCCAACCAGAACGTGCGCCTTCGCTTCTTTTTTGAATTCACAAATGGCTCGGCCTTCACGCAGACCGACTCGGAAGTTGGCTGGTTCATCGACGACATTCAAGTCGGCGACGAGTTCGGCAAGCTTGCGTGGTCGATCGGCGATCCCACGCCACATGAGCA
>DATFGJ010000017.1:0-12752 GCA_035249585.1 Lacipirellulaceae bacterium | reverse complement strand
CGGCGGAAGGTCCGGCAGTTTGGCAACTCGAATCTCACGCACGCGGTCACGGAGAACATCGAGCGGACTATCGGTCTCAAAACGCTCTTGCCGCGAGCCGCTGCTGACCGTCACGTTGCGACCGCGAGCATCCAGCAACAGGAACGGCTCGGCGGCAAGAAAACTGTAGCGGCCGACCTTTTCGCCGCCGATCACGCTCTCGAACAGGCATGCTGCTCCCCCATCGTCGATCTTGTGGAAAGCACTCACGGGCGTGAGCACGTCGCTTAGCACGCGGCGGTAAACGGGCACATAGTCGGCTGTGGCAGACAGCTTGGAAAACGTCGCGAAATCCGGGTAATGAGTCATAAGCGTTGGCCTAGCTCAAATTCGATCTTGCTGGCGCTTGGAAGGTCGTTTAACGAGCATTCGGCCTGTGGCGTGAGCTATCGTACCACGCAACCGCCGCATGCGGCGAGTGTGAGCGGGCGAGAGCGCGGTGGGCAACCTATCTCGCGCTGGCTCAATAGCTTATCGATCGCTGCGCCGATGTGCTGCCTCATCTTGACAGTAGGGTACCCCTGGCTAGAATCCCTCTAGCCGATGCGATTTTTCCGCGTCCTTTGCCCACAGTGGCGCCTCGTTTGCCGCGCCGAGATATGCTTTCAATAGGTGGGGTCGAAGCGTTTTGCGGTTCGCGCGGCGACAAACCATGAAATGCCAAAAGTGTGACAAGCCTGCAACTTTTCATATCACCGACCTCGTCGACGGCAAGCCGAACGAATTGCATCTGTGCGAAGAGTGCGCACACAAGTTTTTGACTCCTTCGTCCGACGACGCGGCCGAGGCCCTGCCGACAATGGCTGGGCTGTTGGCCCAGCATCTGGCCGTGGGCGAGACGGCCGAGCAGCTAGCCCGGCTCGATCAGCGGTCATGCCCGGTTTGCGGCGTGACATTCCTTGAGTTTCGCAAGCAAGGGCGCTTGGGTTGCCCGCACGATTACATTTGCTTCGGCGAGGAGCTCGAGCCGCTGCTCTTGAATATTCATGGCGAAACGCGGCACGTGGGCAAAGTGCCGAAGTTTTGTGCCAGCGGCGCCGAAGAGCAGACGCAGCTTATACGGCTGCGTCGCGAAATGAAGGAGGCGATTGCCGGCGAGGATTACGAGCGCGCATCACAGATACGAGATGAGATTCGAACGATCGAGCAGGCCCGCGAAAAAGTAAAGGATGGCAAGTGAGGCGCCGAGCGCCGCTCGCCGTTCGAGGAGACTTGGTTGATCAAATGAACTTCTCATCGCTCAACGCCCAGGAATTGGCAAATACGGCTGGCGAATGGCTGCGCGGCTCTGGCCCGGAGTCGGACATCGTCATCAGCAGCCGCATACGCCTGGCGCGCAACCTCGCCGACTTTCCATTCATCTCCCGTGCGACCGACACAGACCGGGCGGAAATCGGCAAGATTCTGCGCGGCCGGATCGAGAAGCTGCATGAAGAGGGCAAATTTACTGGTCAGCTGATCTATGTCGATGTCAGTGCGCTAGAGGCAGTTGATCGGCAGTTCCTCGTCGAGCGGCAGCTTATCAGCCGCGAGCATGCCGACGCTGAAGGCGCCCGCGCCGTCGTGATCGACCAGCGCGAGCAGATGAGTGTAATGATCAATGAGGAGGATCATCTCCGGATCCAGGTGCTCAAAAGCGGCCTCGATTTGGGTTCCGCATGGGAGCAGATCAACGAGCTGGATGATTCGATTGAGGCCCGCATCACCTATGCATATAACGATCGGTTTGGTTATTTGACCGCATGCCCGACGAATGTCGGCACTGGAGTGCGAGTGAGCGTGATGTTGCACCTTCCGGCGCTGGTGATCACGCGGCAAATCGACAAAGTGTTCCGCAGCTTGCAGAAAATCAACCTTGCCGTGCGAGGGCTCTACGGCGAAGGCTCGCAAGCGCAAGGCGATTTCTACCAGGTAAGTAACCAGGTCACGCTGGGCCAGAGCGAGGAAGAACTTACAAAGAAAGTCAGCGACGTTGTGCCGGTGCTCATCGATTACGAGCGTAAGGCCCGTGACTTCTTAATCCGCGAAAGTCAGGAGACTTTGCACGATCGAGTAAGTCGCGCTTACGGCATTTTGCGAACTGCTCAGACAATCAGCTCGGAAGAAACGATGCACCTGCTGTCGAGCCTGCGAATGGGCGTCAACTTGGGCCTCATTCGCGACGTAGCCATTCCAACCGTGAACAAGCTTTTCGTTCACACCCAGCCGGCGCACCTGCAAAAGCTTACCGGCATGGAGCTCGACTCGTCCGACCGCAACATCGAGCGAGCCACCTATCTGCGTCGCCATCTCAGCGGCGAGACTCCGAAAGCGGGCCAGAATTAGTCATCATTCCAGGGCTCGATCGACGGACGCCGCGAGGATCAGCAATCGAGTCTCGCTTTTGGGCGCATCATCGGTGAGCGTATGCGAGGAATCTGCTTGCACCAGCACCGCGGTGCCACTCTTCAGACGCACCACCGTCTCTATCTGTTGTGATACAACTTGTGTAGCGGCGAGCGGCTGGCGGCCTGGTACTTCGCTTAGGATGACGTCGTGCGCTTTTTCAAAGTCGCTTGAATTGTAATCCAGCTTTACTTGGAGTACGCCGGTGGAATCAATGCGCGGCACGATGCGCACGATCGTGCCGACCGGCTCCATAGTGATAGCATTGGTAACAACTTCGTCGTTCTGGCCGGGAGCAGTCTGATTCGGCTCTGCTGCATTCGGATCTGCTTCTTGCCGATTCGGATTTTGTCGCGGGGTGCGATCCGTTCGACGATCGATACTTGTGGCGATAACTCGAGGCCTGTTGGAGCCTATTTGAACTTCGGCTGACTGGCCGTCGAGCGTTGTCACGCGAAATTCACATGCTCTGCGGAGCATGCCTGCTACTTTCAGCCGGCTGACCAATTCGCGCACTTCGTCGGCGGAGCTGAACTTGTCCGGCAGGTTGTTGACGCGATCCGCAAAGTCGGCAACCGATTCGTCGGCTGGGGGTTCCGTTGCGTCGGCGATCGCAAGCGCCCAAATTGTGAAGGAGATGGAGTCGTTTGGCCTGTCGAGATCATTAGGGGCCGCCCGTTGAGCGCCTCGGAAGAACCCTCGCTCCTGCTCGCGCTGGGCTTTTTGTGCGTCCTGGGCTAACGCCCTCGCCGAGAAGTCCAACGACCAGGCAATCAGAGCAAGCAAAACTAAGCCGACTGTCCGCCGCGATATGCCGTGCATGATGACTCCTCCGAGTGACCCAACGTGGTTAAGGTCATTGGCCTGGCGGCCGGCGCCATTAGCATAGTCGTCGAGCCACGAAAAATCACGCTTCAATCTTCCGCGCGGCTGCCGTCGCCGCACATGCGGACGATTTTTGGATCGAAACGGGCCACCGTATCGACGAGGTCCTCCTGGGCGGCCATGACTTCGCGAATGTCTTTGTAGACGCCAGGCACTTCGTCGGAACCGGCGGCCAACACGTGCACGCCGCGCTGTTCGAGCTCCTCGCGCACGGCCTGAATGCGGAACATGTCATTGGCCTTTTTGCGCGACATGCGGCGGCCAGCCCCATGCGAAGCGGAGCTGAAGCTTTGCGGGTTTCCCAGACCGCGGACGACAAAGGCCGGATCGGCCATCGTTCCCGGAATAACGCCGAGCTGTCCCGCACCGGCGGGCGTGGCCCCCTTGCGATGGACGATCAGCTCGCGGCCTTGGTGCCGCTCCTTCCAAGCAAAGTTGTGATGGTTTTCGACTCCGGCGATGATTTCGGCGCCGAGCAATTTCGCCAACAGGCGGTGGATCACCGCATGGTTGGCCGCAGCGTACTCGCCCATGAGGTTCATGGCCAGCCAGTATTCCTGACCCGCTTCGCTGTCGAGGCTTAGCCATGCCAGGCGGCCGAGATCCTTGTAACGCCTCGGAAGCGCCGCCTGCGCTATCTGGCTGTAGGTGCTGCACACGGCCGCGCCGGCCCCGCGACTGCCGCTGTGGCTCAGCAGGGCGACATATTCGCCGGCCTCCAAGCCAAGTTGCTTGTCGCGTTGTGCAAGCGTCAGAACGCCGAACTCAACGAAGTGGTTTCCCGAGCCGCTCGTTCCGAGCTGCTTCCACGCCGTGTCCTTGCGCTCGCGCGTGATGCGCGTGACGTTCCAATCGGCGTCCATCACCGGGTGCGTTTGCGCCGGATGGTGTTCGACGCCGACGCCGAATCGAGTACCGCCAAGCAGCGCATCCTTATACCGACTAAAATCCGTGATGAGCGACTGGGCCGGCTGATCGAGCACGGAGAGCTTCATGCGGCAAGCGATATCGACGCCGACCGCGTACGGGATGACAGCGTTCTCGCAGGCTAAAACGCCGCCGATCGGCAGGCCGTAGCCCACGTGCGCGTCCGGCATCAATGCGGCGCCAATGGCGCTCGGCACCTGGCAGGCCACGCGCATCTGCTCGTGGGCGGCCGTATCGATGTCATCGCCCCAAGTGCGGTACGAGATCGGCTCACGAGCCACCGGCGTCCGCTCCGCCACCAGTTCGCGAGCGAATTCGCCCCAGATGGGGTCTGTCTCATGAGCGCGCGGATTTTCGACGACGGCGGCCACAAGTTGCCGAGCCCGCTTCCCTTTGAGTCCCATGCCGGTGCCCTGCTGCGCCGCCTTGGCGAGCGCCTGGATGGCGGCTTTAGTGCAGTCGGGCGGGACGCCAAGTTTGTGAAGTTGTTTGGCGTTCATGACTTAACGAGAGGCCGGAATCGGCAGTAGGTTCACGGTTGTCCAGTGACCCGCCCGCTGAAACGGGTTCGCCATAAGTCGTTCGCGCGAACCGGACCCCCGTTTCTGGGTCTGAATTGCAGTGGAAATCTGGGCAATTATTATGTAGCCTCGCCCGGATGTCCGACTATAATAAAAAGCGACGGGTTCGTGCTTACGCGGCACGACGGGACTAGAGGGCAACGCCGACCTGTCTCATTTTTGGCATTCTAGGTTGGCCTGCCATGGCAACTAGTAGGAAGGAGGTGGTCCATTGTACGACATATGTTCTTGCAGCCAACGAGGTGGTTCAACCTGAGTTTGGCCGGCGGGTCGCCTCAGGCGACCACCACCTGCTTCTGAGTTGAGTGCCGACTTGCAGACGTGTAGGCTCGGCCTGCTCTCAAAGCAACCAACAGAGCCCGGTTCCCCCAGCGGGAGCCGGGCCTCTTTTTTTGTTGGACGACGAAGTGATTACGTAGGTGATTGAATTGGTAAGTAGTTAAGTCGGTGGCGGAATTGACTTGGTACTGAGTACCCAGTACCAAGTACCGAAGCACCCATACTAAACCGACTCAACCGGTACACTGACGTACCTAGTCCAATTGGCTGGTCCAGATGCCTTACCGCATCGTTCTAATTTTTGGCGACGGCATCGGTCCCGAGGTGACCGCAGCAGCCCGGCGCGTCGTGGATGCGGCGGGTCTCGATATTCAGTGGGAAGAGCATCTTGCCGGTCAAACTGCGCTCGTGAAGCTTGGGTCACCGCTCCCCGAAGCAACACTCGCCGCCGTCCGTGGCGCGAACGCCACGCTCAAAGGCCCAACCGCCACACCGAGCGGCACCGGCTTTCGCAGCGTAAACGTTGAGCTGCGGCAGAAGCTGCAACTGTACGCCAATTACCGCCCGGCCAAGTCGCTGCCCGGTGTGCCATCGCGATATGAAAACGTCGATTTGATCGTGGTCCGCGAGAACACCGAGGGCCTCTACAGCGGTTTGGAGCACGAAGTCGTGCCCGGCGTCGTGGAGAGCCTGCGCATTGTGACCGAGGCCGCGTCGGAGCGGATCGCGCGGTTTGCCTTCGAAACGGCCCGCCGGCAAGGCCGCAAGCGAGTCACGTGTGCGCACAAGGCCAACATTCTTAAACTAAGCGACGGCCTATTTCTGCGCACGTGCCGGCGCGTTGCCGGCGAGTTTTCCGACATTGCGTTCGACGACTCGATCATCGACGCCACGGCGATGAAGCTCGTGCTCAATCCACATTCGTTTGATGTCATGGTGATGGAGAACCTGTTCGGCGACATCATTTCCGATTTGACGGCGGGCCTCGTCGGCGGCCTGGGCCTGACACCGAGCGCGAACGTGGGCAAGGGGGTAGCGGTGTTCGAAGCCGTTCACGGCACCGCGCCAGACATCGCGGGAAAGGGCATCGCCAACCCCACGGCGATCATTCTCAGCGCGGTTCTCATGCTGCGCTACCTCAATGAGAAAGCGGCTGCCGACCGCATCGAAAACGCCGTCCGCGAGGTGTTCGTTCGCGGTGAAGTGCGCACAGGCGACCTCGGCGGCAAGGCATCGACATCGGAGTTCGTTGAGTCCATCTTGGCAGCAATGAAATAGCCAAGCCGCCGCGTGACGATTGTATCACCGAGCGCGCCGCGATGAAAAATTTGGAAAAATCGCGGTTTTGTGCGAGTGATTCTCCGCCGTCGTGCGTCTAAATCAAGGGATTGGTGCGCCCGTTTGGCCTGCTCGCGATGCGCTAAATGGGCTCAAGGTCCGCCTATGGTAGCGAACCCAGTCGCGTTTGTGGCCGCCGATCCCCCCGCCTATAATGATTCGGTTCACGCAGGGCAGGCGGCGCAAGCACGAGCGGCTTACGTTCGGAGTGAGGCATTCTATGGTTGCGAACCAGAATCGGAACCTCTGGAGGTCGGCTCGGGCGATTGTCGTTGGTTTGGCATTTTCTCTAATGACTCGCCCGGCGGTATGTCAGGAAGCGCCGGTGATGGTCACGCCTGCCGGCCAGCCATCGCCCGAACAGATGAAGGTAATGGAAGCGGCCCGAGCGGCGGGCCAACCGGGCGCTCCGCCTGGCGCTCAACCGGCAACGCCGGGAGCGGAAGCGCCGAAAGAAGGCGAAAAGAAAGAAGGCGAGGGCGAGAAGAAGGATGCGCCAGCCGATAGCGTGAAGCGGCCCGAAAAGCCACCTCGCGTGCCCGACCCGCGCGAGTTCGAAGTCACGCTCGACAAGAACGGCCGCGTGCCGGCGTTCAACTTCATCGGCCAGCCCTGGCCCGACGTGATGCAGTGGCTGGCTTCGATTTCCAAGACTAGTCTCGATTGGCAGGAGCTGCCCAACGATTACGTCAACCTCACGACACCGCGCAGCTACACGGTTGACGAGGTGCGCGACCTCGTGAATCGGCATCTGCACGCTCGCGGTTACACGGCGGTGCAGTCTGGCGACGTGCTGAGCGTCTTCAAGATCGAGAAGCTCGACCCCAGCGTCGTGCGGCGCGTCACGGAAGACGAGCTTTACGACCTCAAGCCGTATGACTTCGTAAAAGTTTCGTTCGAGCTGCCAGCGAACATGGAAATAGAAAAGGCCAAGGAAGATGTCAAGCAGGTCCTCAGCCCGAACGCCAAGGTATTTCCGCTGGTAACAACCAAGCGGCTCCTGGTGATGGATTCGGTGGCCAATCTGCGGCTGGTGAGCGGGCTTTTGAATGAAGAGCGCAGCGTCCAAGACGGCCGCATTGTGCCGCGCGAATTCGTGCTCAAGCATGCCCGGCCCGAGAAAGTCATCGACATTCTGTATGTTGTGCTGGGGCTGGACCCGCAGTCGCGACCCACGCAAATGGAACTGCAGGTTCAGCAGCAAAAGCTGCAGCTCATGACACAAATGCAGCAGCAGGGCAAGGACGTGGCGTCGATGCTGCAAAAGGACGGGCCGCCCGTGTTCTTGGCCTACAATAAACAGCGCAACAGCGTTCTGGCAAACGCCCCGCCCGAGCAGATGAAAATCATCGAGCAGACAATCCGTTATCTCGACGTGCCGTTCGGCGACGCCGGCAGCGGCGATGCCGCGTCCTCTGTAGCCGGGGGTTCAGACCCGGGGCAAAACGGCAGCCAACGTGAAATGAAGAAATACCCGCTGGTGACGCTCGACCCCGAAACCTTCGTGATGACTCTCGAGGAGATCGGCGGCCTCAGCCCCTCCGCGGAATTCAAGGTCGACAAGAAAAGCAAAACGCTGTTCGCGCTGGCTATTGAGTCGGACCACAAGAAAATCGACAGCCTCATCGACCAGTTCGACGGCTCGGGACGGGATTTTCACGTGCTCTGGCTGCGGCGCCTTCCGGCCGATGCCGTGGCGGCATCAATCTACAATCTGATGGCCGGGCAGGCCGAAGAGGAGGATGACAGCCGCAATCGATACCCATGGTATTGGGATTACGACAGCCGCGATGAGGACGAAGACAAGCCGGTGAAAGGCTTCGGCGTCGATGCCGACATAGAAAACAATCGGCTGTTGCTGTGGGCCAACGACGCCGAAATGCAGCGCGTGCGGGGCCTGTTGGTGAAGTTGGGTGAGATCCCCGAAGGCCAACAGGATATGCGGCGTATTCGCTTTGTTCAGCCGGCTGGCGGCGCGCCGAGTGCCGAGCTACTTGATCGCATTCGCGACGCATGGTCCGCATCCGGCAATAACGAGCTCATTATCAAGGTCCCGCCGAAAGCGAAAACGCCACCGGCGGAGGCCGAGAAAAAACCGCAGTCAGATGAAAAGGACAATGAGACCGCCGAAAAAGTAACCGATCGCACCGCTGAAATGAGCGCAAGCGGAAGAATTCGCGCTAAGTTTGTGCAGCTTGATTCCGCGCAATCCGTTCCGTCCGAAATCGAGCTGGAGCAGATCGGGGAAGAGGACGCGGCGATGGCCGAAGAGCCACCCGAGCCGGCGGCGTCTGACGCGGCCGCAGATTTGGCCAAGCCGGCACCAGTTACGATCTCCATTACCGAAGACGGCCGGCTGATGCTCAGCTCCTCTGATCCCGTGGCGCTTGACCGCATGGAAGAGCTGATTGAGCAGCTTTCGCCTCCGGAACAGCGGTTCAAGGTGTATCCGCTCGAGCACATCACCGCTTACAGCATGTATTTGAATTTGAAGGACCTGTTCCGAGAGGAGCTGGAAGGCGAGGACGGCGGCGACGATTTTTCTGACTTTTTCTGGGGTTTCCGGCCTCGCAATAGCGAGAAACAGGCCACCGGACTTTCGAAACGCCGCAAGCTGATGATCACCTGGGACACCGGAAGCAACACCATACTGGTTGCAAACGCCTCACCCACTCAGCTGCGCGAGATCGAGGCATTGATCAAAGAGTACGATAAGGCCGCGCCGGCCGACTCCGTGCGGACGCGCCGCACCGCGCTAATTAAGATCCAATACTCCAAGGCTTCGGCAATTGCTGAAGCGCTTAAGGAAGTGTACCGAGACCTGTTGAGCTCGAAGGACAAAGAGTTTGACCAGGGGGAACAGCAGCGGCGCGGCTCCAGCCAGGAGCGCGTGACGGTAATTCGCTATGGCGACGGCTCGGGCAGCGGCAGCAAGCGGCCGTCGCCTGTCAAGGTGGGATTCGAGGGCGCGTTGTCGGTTGGCGTCGACGACATTTCAAACACAATACTGATCTCCGTTCAGGAAGAGCTATTTCAGGACGTCGTGGCAATGGTGAATAAGCTCGACCAGGAGGCGGCGCCGAACACGGTCGTCCGCGTGCACCGCGTCAACGGAAACGTCAGCGCGGAAGCGATTCGACAAACGATCAACGACGCGGTAGGCAGGCCCTGGATCGGCGGCAAGCCGGATCCGCAAGCCGGTGGCGGGAGCGGCGATCGCGGTGGCCGGCGCGGCGATCAGGACCGAGGGCCTGGCAGGGACCGTGGAGACCGCGGCCGGCGCGACCGGGATCGTGACCGCGACCGCGATAATCGCGACGGCGATCGCGACCGCGGCCGCAACAACGATAACGACAACGATTAGTTGACCGCCTACATAACCCAGCCATCTCTGGCCGAGATTTCAATACTTGGCAGCGCAATTCCGTGCGAAACATCCGGCCCAGGTAGGGCCAGCTATCTAGATCGGATGGACGATCGGATCAGCGCCGTCCATCCACAGGCGGAAGGAACACTGGCGTTCCAGCGACTCGCTCGGACGATTGGTATTGTGGCATTTGCGCAATGGCGGCGCGACCGAGCTCGGCCCGGAGCTGGGCCACTTCAATTTGCAGCGCGGCGACCTGCTGCCCCTCATAGTGCCGTGTTTCGAGTGCCGCCAGCTTGATTTCAACTGTAGCCAGGCGTTCCGCCAGCCGGCGCTCCAGCTCGGCGGCCGAAAGTTCCGCTTGCCGAACCTGCCCAACCAGTTTGTCGCCATCTTTCAGCGTGAACTGCGCTCGGCTGCTGTCTTTCATATCGTTGACGACGTTCTCCAGCCACTTGCGCATGCCTTCCTGGCGCTTGTCGACGTCGACGAACTGCTGATTGATGGCCACCAATTTTTCATCGACGCCGACAAGCTCGCCGGCATGGCGCACCGTTGTCTGGCCGACCCACAGGATGAGTCCGCCCAAAACGGCGTTGATTAAGCTACCGCCGAGCCGATCGAGCGTACTGGCCATGTTGTAGCCTGCTGCCATGGGACGGCCTGCATTTGGGATGATAGCCGAATGAAGATCGCTTCGGACCTTCCGCGCAGACAGCGGAAGTGCTGATCCATGCATCGACCGTTACAAACGGCAAACTTGAACGTAGCAGGCACACTCCGTGTGCCGTAGCGTTGAATCTAACCGGTCTCCATTTCCGCTGCGGCACACGGAGTGTGCCTGCTACAAGCTAGCATTGATGCCGCGTTCCCGGTGGACAAGGTTGGCAAGCCTCTTCACCGGGCGCTTCAAACTCGAGGGTCGAATGGTGCACGTGAAAACGCTCGCCCAAGTGCCGCTTGATTTGCTGCTTGATTTCCGCCCAGCGCAGTAGATGCTTGTCATCCACGACGATGTGCGCCTCGAGCGCGCGGTGGTGCTCGTCGAGCTCCCAGATATGTACGTGGTGCACCTCGATGACCCCTGCAATTGCCTCCAGCTCGCCGACCAGCGTCTCGTTATGCACGTCCGCCGGGGCCCCTTCCATAAGTATGTGAATCGAGCGAGCCATCATTGTCAGGCTTTGCCAGAGAATGTAAGCGGCGATGACCAGCGTCACAACGGGATCAACCCAGTGGGCATCCCACAAAAGAACCGCCGCGCCGGCCAATATGACGCCTACTGAAGCGATCGCATCGCTGAGATTATGCAGGTAGGCGGCGCGCACATTGAGGTTGCCACGCGACATGGCAAAAAGTAGCGCCGCGGTGCCCGCGTCGACCGCCAGTGCGACTGCTGCCACCCAAACCACGATCCAACCATTGACATCAGCCGGTACAAAGAGTCGGTGAATTCCCTCGCCCACGAGATACAGGCCCACAACAACAAGGATGGTGAGGTTGATCAGCGCGCCAACCACCTCAGCCCGGCGGTATCCGAACGTTCGACGAATGTCGGACGGCCGTCGAGCGACACGCCGAGCTACTAGCGCGATCAGGAGCGAGCCGCAGTCGTTGAAGTTGTGCAGCGCATCGGCCAGCAATGCCAGGCTGCCCGCCAGTAAGCCGGCCACGGCCTCGACAAGCGTCAGCAGCAGGTTCAGCGCAATGGCGGCGACAAGCCGGCCGTCGCTCAGATGCTCGTCAACATGTGAGTGATCGTGCGGCATGAAAAGGAAGTGCGGCCGTAGAGTGGAGGAGTAGCGGAGCAGCCCTCCAATAGAATCATAGCTCTACTCCGCTACTCCTCTACTCCACTCATGCTCTTGGATTTATCGGCCGCGCGTCGCCGGCACTTCTACTTGGCGAAAGTTGCCGCCGCTTGCCTGGGCAATGGCCGCAAGATTGTACTCGCTATCGAGCGAATCGACACCCATTCCGAGCGTATGGATCGGGAAGCTCCATTGATTGGGCCGCGTCATGTGCGTCATAACCTCCTGGCGCACGCCTGCATGATCAATACGGCCGTCCCAAAGAAAGTAGACGGCGTGAGGCCGCAAACGCGCGGCCATGTCCATGGCTTTGATCAGCTCCCGGTTCTTTCCCGACGCGGTTGCGGCTCGCGGCAGCCACTCGGCCAGTCGTTTCTTGTTCGGCGGCGTGGCAACCAGAAGGTCCGGAGCCGCTTGCGGGTAAAACATCGGGTAAATCTGGTCGCTGACAAAAATCACATAGAATGCCTGTCGGGGCGACAGGGCATCGACACATCGTATCAGCTCGACGATCGCAGCTTCCAGTCGGCCATCCTTCATGCTGCTCGAGTTATCAACGACGAATACGAATCGGTCGCCTTGAGAGCGGGCGCCGAAGAAGACTGCGGCTCCGCGTTCGCCTCCGGGCGGACCGCTGCCGTTAGAGGCGCCGCCCGACATGAGCACATCCAGGTCGCTTGGCAGAGCATCAAGCTGACCGATGTCGCCGAGCGACTGAGTGCCGGCTCCAATCTGGGCTGGCTCAAACTCGCGAAGCAGGTTGTCGGCCAGGTTGAACTCTTCGGTATGCGCGATGACGTTTTGCAGCTCCTCATCCTCGAACTTCGTCGGTTCGATCTTCACCTCGGAAAGTTCTTCGATGACACTTTCGTCCGCGGGGTTCGGACTGGCCAGCAGCGGCACGGCTTGCTGGACCGCAGTGGCAAATCCGAACGATATGCAAAAAAACAGGCCCGCGGCGTGTACCATAAGACTGGCCATGAGGGGCGGGGCAGTTTTGCGGCGCGTCGTGCGGAACTTGCCAAGCCGAACGCTGACACCTCGGTCGGCGGCATCCGTTTCAATTCTCGGCAAAGGCGCCGATTTATCAGAAGTCGTCAGCGACTTCGGACGAGGTGTTGGTGGAGCAGGTGGATTTCG
>DATFGJ010000016.1:0-4551 GCA_035249585.1 Lacipirellulaceae bacterium | reverse complement strand
AGCAGGTCGTCGAAATCGAGCTGGCCGAGTGCGGCCTTGCGATCGTCGTAGGCCTTGACGACTTTCGCGGTCAGCCGCAATAAGGCCAGACCCCGTTCGGCGGCTTCGCGGGCGACTTTAGGCTCCCAGGGCGCGGGCTGATGCTGTTCGATGCACTTGCGCAGGGCTTCACATGCTTTCGAATAAGCATCATATCCCTGCTTGTCTGGCCAATCTTTCGCCGTGCAAATAAACGGACCTTCACGGGATTTGACGCGGGCGAAATCGCAAATGCGTTCAAGCTCCTCGCGAGAGATTTTTCCATCGCGCAGCCGCGGCAACAGTTCCACTAGTTGCTCTTTCGCTTGAACAAACGAAGGCTTGCTCGCCGCCACACCGCAGAGCAAGTCAAGGATTTCATCAATGCACGCTTCGGCAGCGATTTCGCGCAGCGCGTTGGGGAACGCTTCGCGCTCGTGCCACTTGCGCCAGCGATCGACAAGGTCGTCAGGCTGGGCGCTCTGCCAGGTGCTGAAGTAAGGCTGATGCCGCTGGCCCAAGAGCGCGGCGATTTGCTGCTTCAGGCGCCCTAAGCCGTAAACGGCGGCCAGCTCGAGGACTTCATCGTCGAGCTTTTCCAGCAGGCGGCGAAGCGTGTCGTCGATCGTGTTGTAAAGCAATACGTCGGCGTCGCCCTGTTCGAGCACCGCGAATGTCGGGTCGAGGCCGGCCGCCGCAGCGTGCTCGCGCAGCAGCGACGCGCAAAACGCGTGGATCGTGCTGATGCGCGCCGTTTCGATCTCGCGCAATAATCGCTGCCAGCGCCGCTGGTCGCCGGCGGTTTCCGCGCGCTCGAGACGCTCGTAGCACTTGTCCCGGATCCGCTGGCGCATTTCACGTGCCGCGGCGTCGGTGAAGGTGATGGCGATCAGCTGGCGCAGGCGGGCCGGCTCCTCGTGCTCATTATCCGGCGGCTGATCGAGATGGGAGAGAAACCGTTCGGTGAGGACAAAAGTTTTGCCGCAGCCCGCGCCGGCCGAGAGGGCGACCGACACGTCACGCGTGGTGATGGCACGAGCCTGTTCGGCGGTTAGCGGCGTGGCGGACATGATGAGCAAGGAGCTGGGAGCTGGGAGCAGGGAGTTGGGAATCTGAAATAATCGTCGCGAGAGCCGGGTTGTTCTGATCCGGTCGCCGCGCGCTGTTAAATGTTATGTGGCATCTTCCGGCGGCCAGGTCTTGCCCAGGCTGCGGATTTGCGCGATGCGGCAGATCGTGTTGAATTCGCACAGGCTGGTGCACTGCGCGTCGCGGCTGTGCACCGGGAAGTTGCCGCCGCGGATTGCTGCCACGAAACGTTGGATCGCAAGTCGCACGGTGGTCTTTACGTTCGACCAGTGCTCTTCCTGGTCGGCGCCCTTCTTGGCCGTGAGCGCCCCGCGGGTGTCGAAACCGCTGGCCATGCTCCAATATCCGGCCGCGAGCGGCGTGGCGTCGCCGCCGAACACGAGCATTTGGGCGGCCTCGACATAAATCGGCAGCTGCAGTCGCTCGCCGGACTCGATGTGCTCGGCCTTTAGCGACACTTTCTTGCCCGACTTGTAGTCGATGACGTTGAACACCTTCTTGCCGGCGATCTCACCGACGTCGATGCGGTCGATCTGGCCGGTGATGCGAATTTTCTCACCGTCGATCTCCAAAACGAACGCATCTTCGATCGAACCCGGGTCGCTGTCGGCATCGACAGGCCTGCGCGAGCCGAAGCGGAATTCGAACCGGGCCGGCTCCATGGCGCCGCCCATTTTGGAGCAGTCGCCATGATATTTCACATGATGATCGAAGTGTGCGTCAGCCCACTTACGGATTTGGCGGCGATCCAGCTCAAGCAAGGCGGCGTCGATGCTGCCGGCGGTCGCGCCGACCATTCGCTCGTCGATCACTCGCTGCAAGTGATCGCTAAATAGTGCGGCCTCCTCGTCGGCAGTCCTCGAACGCTGGCCGCACGCCTCCCGCCATTGACGATGAAACGCCGAGAGCACCTGATGCACCCGATTGCCGCGGCGGGCGAAATCGGTTTCCAGCACCAGCTCGCCGAGCGGTTCCAGGCCAAGCACGTTCTGCAAAAAGAACTTGTAGGGGCAGCCGGCGTACGTTTCCCACTGGCTGGGGCTCCACAAGTGTTGTGGGCCGAAGCGCTCGGCGAACCGGGCCGCGGCGGCGCGGCTCCCCAAGATGCCTTCCGCCGGGCCGAAGGATTCGCGCCGAGCGCGGGCGTACACGATGCGCAGCCCGGCATCAATCGCCGCGCCCACTGACCGCGAGGGCTCGTCGCCAAGTAATCCGGCAAGCAATTTGGGGTCCTTCTGTAGCGCCTTGGCGACGGCCCCGATGCGCCAATCGGTCCGACTCCAGGGTGCGCCATCAAGACGAACCGGCGAAAGCTGCGGCTTGGCGACGCGCAGCTTTTTGCGAGTCGGCCCGTCGAACGCGCGGAGGATTTCCGCGACATAGGGGCTCGGCGGCAGCGTTTGCCCGCGCTCGTCCAGTGCCGGGTAGCTGATCGTGAGCGAGTCCTCGGCGCTCGACAGCACTTCGTAAAACAGCAGCATTTCGGCTTGAGAGCGTGTTGGCTCAAGCATGCGCGAAGCCAGTGATGCCTGCTTTTTGCGAGCGCCGCCGAGCTCGCTTGCCGAGCGCGCGAAGCGGCGGTAATCGGACTCGGTCGCAAGCCGGCCGGCACGCTCCGGCGATGGAAACGCCTGCTCCGACATGCCGGCCAGGAATACATGCTTGGCGCGGAGCGTGCGGGCGGTGGCGGCGGACAGAACCCGCACGCGGCCTGTTTCATCGTGCAATTGGGGCAGCGCCTCATGGCTCGCCAAATCGGACAAAACTGTGATCAGCTCGCGCCGCGTCAGCGCGCGCGGCGGCTCGCCGAGCCAGACGTCCAAGCGCTCGAGCGACGCCAGGTGCTCGACAATCAGTTGCCAGGCGATGTGATCAATGTGAGCGGCGCCATCGAGTTGGGCGCACTCGTCAACAGGCTGATCGCTTAAGCGACCAGCTTGTCGCTGAGCAGTTGGCGACGTCGATTGTGAGTCGATGAACGGTGAAATGCCCAACTGCACGCCGAGGCGTGCCAGCGCCGTGGCCCACTGCGAGGCGGTCGCTTCTGCGGGCAGCTCGTCGAGAGCGGCGCACAATTTTTCCAGCGCGGCGAGCGCCGAGCGCGCCTCGTCGATGCGGCGCTGGACGCGCTCGCTTAGTTCATTGGGGGGCGTATCGATGGCGGCAAGTTGCCGGGCGCGGTCCACTAGCGCAGCTCGGCCCTCGGCGATTTGCAAGTCGCGCGCGAGCCAATCGGCGGCTCGCCGCGCGCTGTGGTCGATCGCGGATAGCGTGTTGTTTGTAATGACGGCGACCGTGCCGCGAAACGGCCAGTCTTGTTCGTGCAATTGCAGCAATGCGGAGAGCGTTTTGATGACGGGCGCCGATGCAAGTGGCCGGCCTGTTTCGAGAAAGCAGGGTATGCCAAACTGCTGGAATACATCACGGATTCGCGGGGCCGCTTCGCCGAGCGAGCGGAAGATGACGAGGATGTCGCCGGGACGGACCAAACCCTCCCCCTGCCCAGCTCGGCCAAGCTCGCTGCAGGCCTCTCTAACAGGGAGGGGGGTTGTGAGCAGCCGCTTTATGCGTTGGGCGATTTGGACGATCTCATCCTGCGCGCCGGCGGCTTCGATGAACTCGAGTCGTTCGAGCGAATTGGTCGCGCCCGTGGATGCGGCACGGATGCGGTTCGGCGGCTGGAATACATTCTGCCGGACATGATCGAGCGCGGGCCAGCTTGTGGGTAGCGATGCGAAGAGTCGCTCCGACAGTTTCGGAAAACTGCGGCGCAAAGTGGCGAGCGTTGCGGCGGATTTGGCGAACAAGTCGTCGCGTGGCATGGCGTCCGGGTTGGACTGGCCGATTGAGCGACCAGTAAGTGTTGGGCCGGCCGGAAGTTCGATCGGAAGTGAAATGAGAAGCTCTTTCGTGCGCTGGGCGAGGATGCGCAGAAGCTCGTGTTGGCCCGCCGTGAAGTCGGAGAAGCCGTCCGCCACGACTAGCCTAAGTGCCCGCGGCCAGGCGCCGTCATGGCGCGACAGGGCTTCGCAGGCGGCCCAGACCAGGCCTTCGGCGTCCACCAGTGCGTGGGCAGTCAATAGCTGCTGGTACGTTTCGTAGAGTAGGGCGAGCTCTTGATGCTCGCTGCGATCAGTACTGGTTGTGCGATTACGGGCATAATTCGAGGGTGCGATACCGCGACGACGCAACTCGCGGATGTGCTCGGATACCAGGTCGACAAAACTGTCGCGCTTGGCCGCTTCGTCATAGAATTTAAGTTCACCGGTTTGAAGCGCCGCGCGGATCGAGCGGCGCACCAACTCCCGCTCTGCGACTGGCGTGATGGGCCGCAGACGTGACTTCGAGTCGATCAAGATCCGCCGAGCCAAGGTGCTGAAAGTCATCGCGCCGGGCGCGAGGCAGGCCTGAGCGCCTTGCTCCAGAAGCTGAGAACGCAGCTGA
>DATFGJ010000015.1:0-10327 GCA_035249585.1 Lacipirellulaceae bacterium | reverse complement strand
GGCGGTTGTGCCCGGATTGCGCCGATGGCCGTCTTCGCGCAACCAGCCATCGAAATCGTTGAGCGCTTTGCGAAAGGCAGATTGGCCCTGTTTTTCCGACGCGAGCACTGCCTCAGCGCGGCGAGCCGCTTCCGCGGCGACATGCGGCCCGCACTTGCGACCAATCAAGCTGTCGGGGCATTGGGCCATCTGCCGAATGTGGGCCCAAACGATCGCCTCGCTCAGTGGCAACTCACGAGCCAAGGCATCGGCGATCCACGCGGCCGTGCCTTCGAATACATCGGCAAAGTTGTTCGTATACTGCCGCGCCACGCAGTCGCGATTCGCCGCAAGCCGCATGGCTTCCACGAGGCTACAGTCCGGCGAGGGATCGGAGAAAACATCCGCCTGCTCAGTGCTGCCCAAGCCACCGGCACATGAGAGTCGAATTGCCTCGTAGACGTGCTTGGTGTCATCAGCGGTGAGGCCAGCCAATACAGCGCCAATTCCATCAGCTAACGGTTGTTGCATGGGCACAGCTGACAGCGGCGCGAGAAGCAGCAGCGTACCGAGGTTCGTGTTGGTGCCCACGGCGGCGCGCGTGACTCGCACGGCATCCAGCACAGTTTGCCCCACACCCATTTCGTGCGACCGATCGAAAACCGGCCCAATCACAATGGCCGATGCCACAAAATCCGCGTACGAAAGGTCCTCGAAGCCGCGGCCCGGATGCACATTCCCCGGCTTGGCCGCCGTGGCTTCGTAAAGGCAGGCGAGCGTGGCAGCGGGGCCGGGCGAAAGCAGCACTCGTCGTGGTGAAAGCATCTTCGCGATTTAAATGATGAAGCACCGGAGGAGGCAGGTGTCAGGTGTCGGGTGTCGGGTGGCTGACACCTGACACCTGACACCCGATACCTGATTCAAGAAACCGCGTCACTACCGACAACGTCTCAACCGGCGCATCCTCCACCACCCAATGACCTACATCTGCCAGGCGATGCACTTCGGCCTGCGGCCAGGCTTCCAGGAAGCGTTCCAGGCAATCAGGCCGAAAGCACCAGTCGCGCATGCCCCAGATCAAACAACTCGGCCGATCGGCGAACGAGCGCAATCCTTGCTCGATCACTGCCAGTCTTCCCCAGGTCGAATCTTCTGGAAATGGATCGATGATGAGGTCAGGGAAAAGCGGCTCTCGTGGATTCGGAATATCTTTGACGAAGCCATATACTGCCCGGCGGTTTGCCCAGGAGTCATAGGGCGCTAAGTAACCCGCGTTAACGACGGGTTCAAGTCCTGACCGCCGCGAGAGCGTCATGCGCAACGCGGCCCGGCTGAATGCATTCGCACCCTGCACGGCGATTCGTCCGATCACGGGGATGCGGCAGGCTCGAATTCGCCACGGAATGTATCGCGGCGGAAAGGCACCGGTGTTGAAAAGCACGATACTCGCCAGTCGTTCGCGCATTCGTAACATCGCGCCAAGGCCAATGGCGCCGCCCCAATCCTGGGCGATGAGCGTCACACGAGCCAGTTGCAGCGATTCAATAAAGTTGCCCAAGTTCTTAATGTGATCTTCGAGCGTCAGAAATCGTTGCGGCTTATCGCTCAGCCCGCAACCGATATGATCCGGCGCGATGCAGCGATAACGATTGCGCAGCGCCAGGATAAGCCGCCTCCAATGAAACGACCAGGTCGGGTTGCCGTGCACGAAGAGCAGCGTATCCGCTTGCCGGCCATTGGATGAGTCGATCGGCCTTTCGTCGAGGTAGTGCATGCGGCCCAATCCGGAACCCGGCTCGTGCCAATGCGACTCGAATGGGTAGAGTTTTCGCCAATCAGGCCACCGATTGCCAGTCTGCATTAAACATTTTGCATTTTTCATTTTGCATTGAACATTATCACACTAGGCATCGACTCAAGCGAATGCAAAATGCAAAATGTTCAATGCAAAATGCAAAATCAGGAGTCCGTTTACTGTGCCCAGCCTGACGGTCGAAAACTACGTGAAGACGATCTACGTTCTGGCCCAAAAGGCCAGTGCCGGTGAGGTGGCCACGGGGCAGATCGCGGCTGCGCTGGGCGTGCTGCCGGGCACGGTCACAAGCATGCTCAAGACGCTCGATGAGAGCAAGCTCGCGACCTACACGCCCTATGAGGGAGTTCGCTTGACGGCCGCAGGCCGAGCCCTGGCACTGCGCGTGCTGCGGCGGCACCGGTTGATCGAACAGTTCTTAAGCCAGACGCTCAACCTCACCTGGGACGAAGTGCACGAGGAAGCCGAGCACATGGAGCACGCCGTTAGCGACGCGCTGGTGGATCGCATTGATGCCTTTCTTGGTCACCCGACGACGGACCCGCACGGCGATCCGATCCCGCAGGCGGACGGCTCGATGGCGGCCGCTGCCGATCGGCCGCTCTCGCAGTGCAAACGGGGTGAGCAGTTCCGTGTGGCGCGTGTCGTGGACCAGTCGCCCGCGTTTCTGCGCTATCTTACCGAGACGGGTCTCGAAATCGGCAAGCAAGGGACACTGGTGGCTAATGAGTCCCTCGAGACGAACCTCACAATCCGTTTGGGAGCCACGAACCACGTTTTATCACGTGAAGCGGCTCAGAAGCTCATGGTGCGCGGGCTTTAGAAGCTGTCGATTTTGTGATCGGAACGGAACAATCAGCCAATTGCCGCCCATATCAGCCACATTCGGACCATCAGCATCCCGACCGCAAGCATTAGCGTCGGTGTTTTCGCCAGCCACCACATACCTGATATGTCACCCCACGGATACCGCCGCCGGATTGCCATTGGAACATCCATCGCGACGATGTAGACAACCCATAGCCATAATGAAAGCCCGGCGAGAATGAGAACCAATTTGGGCGCGCCCAACAACAAAGCGACAACGCAAACAATCGTCGTGAATGCGGTTTCCAGCAACATGCCGCCTGCCGTGTACAGATAAAGCTGGAGAGTGTTCGGGAGATGTCGCCGCATTACCACGAGGTACGAATCCAAATCGGCGGGAGACACCCATCGCTCCCCGTCGCGAAGGGCGACATGCTGGGGGAACGTAAATAGACGAATTCGCATGTCCGAGCATGGAATTCCTCCCACCCAGCCAGCCAGATAATGCCCGAACTCATGGACGGCAACGAGCAAAAAATAGCAAGCAAGACCGAGTGATGCCCAAAGAAGAAAGTACACGGGCCGCCTGACCTCCAGTCTTGATCATTTCGCCGAGTTCCTGCTCAGAATAAACTCTTGCCAGGCCGAGTTGGAGGGCCGCGATTCTGCGGAGAATCCAGCGCAGCGAACCACCGGTGCAATGAACGAGGAGCATGGCAGCCGGCCGGCCTTTGACGAATCACGGCTCCGTGCATACAAATAGGAGCGGTGGCCTGCGACTGCGATCTCCGGTGAGGGGCCTCTGCAATGGGGACCTTGCGAACCTGGTCAGGGTGGAAACACAGCAGCCATAAGCGTGTGTCTCTTTGTGTAGGGGCCTCTCACCGGCGATCGAGAGCAGGCATATGAGCGATTCCACCACATCGTCGGGTCTCGCCGATCAATCGGCTTCCGGCCGGTACGTCGTCATCGCCCGCCGTTACCGGCCCCAGACTTTCGATGAGCTGGTTGGTCAGGAGCACGTTGCCCGCGCGCTGCAGCAGGCGATTACCAGTGACCGCGTCGGGCATGCGTATCTTTTCACTGGTGCGCGCGGCGTGGGAAAGACTTCGGCCGCCCGCATCTTCGCCAAGGCACTCAATTGCGTTCGCGGACCGACGCCGACGCCGTGCAACGAGTGCGACGTGTGCCTGAGCGTGTCGACGGGCGACGACGTGGACGTGCTGGAGATCGACGGCGCCAGCAACCGCGGCATCGACGAGATCCGGCAGCTGCGCCAGAACGTGGCCGTCCGCCCCAGCCGCGTCCGCTACAAGATTTACATCATCGACGAAGTTCACATGCTCACCAAGGAGGCGTTCAACGCGCTGCTCAAGACGCTGGAGGAGCCGCCCGAGCATGTGAAGTTTATCTTCGCCACCACGGAGCCCCAGAAGATACCGATCACCATCCTGTCGCGCTGCCAGCGGTTCGATTTTGCCGGCATCAGCCCGTCCGCGATCGAGCAGCGGCTCGCTCAAATCGCGTCGGCCGAGGGCGTAACGGTCGAAGCTGAAGCCCTGCAAATTCTGGCCAGCCGCGCCGCCGGTTCGATGCGCGACAGCCAATCTTTGCTGGAGCAGTTGCTGGCAGTAGGACACGAGCGGATCACAGCGGTCGATGTCACCGACCTCTTGGGAATCGCGCCGGCTGAGAGGCTGAGCGGTTTGGTCGGCCACCTGGTAGCGCGCGACGCGGCTGCCGCGTTGGCCGAGCTGGATGCGATCGTTCGCGATGGCGTGGAAGTCGGTTTGCTGCTCGACCAGCTTGTCGGCTATTTCCGCGACGTGATGGCAGTCAATGTTGGCTGCCCTCCCCAGCAGATGCTGTATGCTCTGCCGTCGCAAGCGCAGGAAGTGGCGCAGGTTGGAAATAAGCTGGGTCTCTCGATGATTCTTGCGATCGGTCAGATCCTCGATCACTCAGCCGCCAGAATGCGGCTCACCATGCATGGGCGGACGCTTGTGGAAATGGCTATCGTGCGAATCTGCCAGTTAGACGAACTCGACGATATCGCCGCGCTGGTCGCCGAGCTGAGAGGCGACGGCCAGGAGCGCATCGTGCGGGGGACTTCCGACGTCGCATCCAATGAGACCTATGGTCGGCGGAGCGGCGGGGTCGCGAGAGCCGCGCCAAGCGCAGCGAGCTTGGTGCCGAGCTCAGAGAGGGCTGCGCCGAACTCAGCGAGTTCCGCGCCGAACTCAGCGAGTCGCCGGTCCAACTCACGGCGATCCGCCGAGAACTCCAGTCTTGCTGGAGATGAAGCGCAGGATGCAGATGTAGAATCACCGACGTCCGATTCGGTGATTGCCCAATGGCGGCGCGCACTGACCGAACAAAACGAGTCGCCTCCAAGCAGCCCGCCGCGAGAATCGCTTCGCGACAAAAAGGCAAAAGTCGCCGAGCAGCCGTTCGTGCGGCAAGCTATGGAGCTGTTCGAAGTGCCCTCCGGGCAGTTCCGCTACACCCCACCGGAGGCCGACGGTAATTAAAAAACCACAGATACACTGAGGACACGGAGAAAACGGCAATGCAAAACGCAAAATGTTCAATGCAAAATGAAAAATGCAGAATCAGAATTCCGCATTGAACGTTTTGCATTTGTCATTTTGGTCGCTGCGGCGACAACATTTCTGCCTTCTCCGTGCTCTCTGCGAGTCAGTGGTCATTTCTTTCAGAACAATTAGGTAATCCAATACCGTGTTCAAGAGTCTCGGAAATCTGACCAACCTTCCTGGCCTGTTGAAGCAAGCGCAGGAAGTGAGCGGCAAGATGCAGGCGCTTCAGCAGGAGCTGCGCAGCAAACGTGCGACGGGCGCTGCCGGCGGCGGCCTCGTGGAGGTCGAAGTGAACGGCCTGGCCGAAGTGCTGGCCGTGCGCATCGATCCTTCGCTCGTGGAAAAGTGCGAGCGAGAAATGATTGAAGACTTGCTGCCTGCGGCGTTCAACGCCGCCCAACACAAGGCCAAGCAATTGCATGCCGAAGCGATGCAATCGCTCACCGGCGGCATCCCCGGTTTCCAGGATGCGCTTTCGCAGTTGATGGGCGACACCCCACACGCTGGCGACAAGCCGCAAGCTTGAGTGTACGACGGCCAGCGCGGTCGCCGCGCGAACATGAATTTGCCCGGTCCGCCCGCCAAGCTCGACGTTTGGCGATAGCTCGTTCCGTCTTTTGTCTCTCGGACAGTCTAAATCGCTTTTGGCACCACGGCAAGCATTTGAGCGCCGGTGCCGCCCAATCGTTCCAACTTGGCTTTTCTGAAGCTAGAATTGTACGTGGAGATTTGACCTCGTTCCGCTATGAGCAGTATGCTACATAGCGACGTAAGGGGGGAGTGCTTCAAACGAGTTGAAGCGATCTAATTGGGGAATAGAGCGGGCGATTCATTGCGCCCCAGTGTTTGGCTCCGTAGTGCGCCGCTGTTGTCGCGAATGAGTTTCAACGTCGGCACTGTAGCGCTTTTCAGGATAGGCATCGATGCGATTATCTCTTGGTCAACAAATGCAGCTGGCTCAGAAGCAGGTGCTCGCACCGCGGATGATCCAGTCGATGGAAATTCTGCAGCTGCCGCTCATGGCGCTGCAGGAGCGCATCGAGCAGGAAATGGAAGACAACCCGGTGCTCGACCAGGTGGAGGTCGACGCCGACGAGCCCGAAGAGCCGCCCGAAGGCGAGCCGGTGAGCAGCGTCGCCGACACCGAGCGCGAGCTGGTCGTCGCCGACAGCCCGAACAACGAGGACGATTTCGAGCGGCTGCTCAACATGGCGGAGAACCTGCCGGACGACTACGAGGAGCGCAGTCGCCCGTCGCTCAACCGCATCGAGCAGGAAGGCGACCGGCGGCACGACGCGATGGCCAACATGCTGGCCCGGCCCGAGTCGCTCACCGATTATTTACATCATCAGCTGAGCTGGTTCGACGTCGAGGACTCGGTGCGCCGCATGGCCGAGCGCATCATTTACAGTCTCGACACGAACGGATACCTGAAGACGCCGCTGGAAGAGTTGCTGCCTCCGCTTGCGCCGGACTCCAACGGCGACCTGCAAGCATATCGCGCCAAGCAGCTGGCCACCGCCGAGGAAGCGCTGCGCGTCGTGCAGCGGCTCGATCCACCCGGCGTCGGTGCGCGGAATTTGAAAGAGTGTCTGTTGCTGCAGCTCACGCCGGGGATGCTGTATTACGATGAGCTGCGGCTGCTTATCACGCACCATCTCGAAGATTTGGAAAACAATCGACTGCCGCAAATCTCCAAGAAGATCGGGCTGTCGATCGAGAAGATTCAAGAAGTGTGGCACGAGCTGCGCAAGCTCAAGCCAAAGCCTGGGGCCGACTTCACCGAGTCGACGGTGCCCAGCGTTACGCCCGACGTGTTCGTAGATCGAAATGAACAGGGCAAATACGAAATTCGGCTGGAAGACGGCCAATTGCCTTCACTCTACATCAGCCCCTATTACCGCAAGCTCTTGCGCGACGAGGGCACGAACGCCGAGACGCGCGAGTACATCAAGCGCAAGATCAATTCGGCCCAGTGGCTGATCGAATCGATCGAGCAGCGCCGCAGCACGCTCACGCGCGTGAGCCAGGCAATTGTCGATCATCAAACCCGTTTTCTGGATGACGGGCCGGATCACATCGAGCCGCTCAAGATGCAGCAGATTGCCGACAAGGTCGGCGTGCACGTCACCACGGTGAGCCGGGCAGTGGACGACAAGTGGATTCAGACGCCTCGCGGCATCTTTCCACTGAAGCGGTTCTTCGTCGGCGGCACCACCAGCGCCGACGGCGAGGAAGTCGCCTGGGACCGCGTACGCATCAAGCTGCAGGACATCATCGACAACGAGGACAAGACCAAGCCGCTCTCGGATGATGCCATCGTCGAGGAGCTGGGCAAAGCCGGCATCACGGTCGCCCGCCGCACCGTCACCAAATATCGCAAGGCGATGAACATACCCAGCTCGCGCGGCCGCCGGGATTGGACGAAGAGCGAGAAGTAATTCGATTACGAACATGACGCAGCTTCTCGAACAAGCCATCGCCGAACTTCATAAGCTCTCTGCCTCGGATCAGGATGCGATTGCGTCGCTTATTCTCGCCGAGATTACCGACGAGCGACGTTGGGAACTTGCTTTTACTAGCTCGCAGGAGCAGTTGCAAAAGATGGCGGATAAGGTGCGAGATGACATCCGCACAGGTCGTGTGCGCGACATGGGAATCGATGAGCTTTGAACTCCAAAGTCACCGAAGACTTCGTCGCTTGCTTTGCACGGCTACCCGAGGCGGTTAAGTTGCAAACGCGGAAGAGCTATCGCTTGTGGCGAGCGAACTCCAGCCATCCCGGGCTTCACTTCAAGCGCATCCATGGCCATGAGGATTTATACTCGGTGCGCGTCGGGCTGGGATGGCGAGCATTGGGTCTTGTCGAAGGCGATACGATCTACTGGTATTGGATTGGATCGCATGCCGAGTACGACAAGCTGTTGAAACAAACGTAGTGACGTGTAGAGCACGGCAGCCGCGAAAAATTGATGCCGTCTCAAAAACGTATTGCTGCATTCCGGTCCGCGGTGCTGGTGGTGCAGTTTCGCTACTTTCGGACGCAGCCCGCAGGGGCGCACTCGGCGCGGGTACTTTGTACCGAGTATTGCCTACCTAGTACTCAGTACTTTAGTACTACATACCTGGACTCCGCATCTCGTACCGAACGGCATAGTTCAGTCCTAGTACTCCACACCTCGTATTCCATGTTGGCGGCATCCAACTAAAGCGTTAGGGCAACGAATCAGACCGCGCGCATGCCAAATGGCCACACTGCGAGACATCACGGACGAACTATCGAAGCAGGAGGAGAGGCTGCGTATCGGCGGCGGCGCGGACGGGCACGAGCGGCAACGGCGTCACGGGCGCCTCCCGGTGCGCGATCGGCTGGCGCTATTGCTTGATGAAGGCCGCCCGTTCTTCGAGCTTGGCATCTGGGCAGCCTACGGCATGTATCCGGAGTGGGGCGACGTGCCGGCCGCCGGGATCGTCACCGGCATCGGCTGGGTGAGCGGGAGGCCGTGCGTGGTGGCGGCCAGCGATGCAACGGTCAAGGCCGGCGCCATGTTCCCGCAATCCGTGAAGAAACTGCTGCGCGCTCAGCGGGTGGCGGCCACGTTTCGCCTGCCGGTGATTTACCTCGTGGATTCTGCGGGCGTGTTCTTGCCGCTGCAGGACGAAATCTTCCCGGATGAAGACGACTTCGGCCGCATCTTTCGCAACAACGCGGTGCTGTCGGCCGCCGGCATCCCGCAGTACGCCGCCGTGATGGGCAACTGCATCGCCGGCGGCGCGTACTTGCCCGTGCTGTGCGACAAGCTGCTCATGACCGACGGCAGCCAGCTTTGCCTGGCCGGGCCGGCGCTCGTGAAAGCGGCGATCGGCCAGTCGGTCGATCCGGAAGAGCTCGGCGGTGCTGCGATGCACGCGGCGATCAGCGGCACGGTCGATTTCCATGAGCCGGATGATGGAGCATGTCTCAAGCGGCTCCGGTCGCTTGTGGAACTGTTGCCGGCGGCTGGGAACGACACGGCGAGAAAGGAAAATGTGCGGGGTCAGGAGACCCGTGCACAACAGGAAAATCGCGTCTATGATGTCGTCCCCGCCGATGGCCGCGGCGAATACGATGTTCGCGAAGTGCTTGCCTCGATTATCGATGACGACTCGCTTCAAGAATACAAAGCCGAGTTCGGACAGACGCTGGTGACGGCGCTGGCCAAGATCGGCGGCCACGCCGTCGGCATCGTGGCCAATCAAAAACAACGCTCGCGATCGGCGGGCGGCGAACTTCAGATTGGCGGTGTGATTTATCCCGACGCGGCCGACAAGGCGGCCCGCTTCGTGATGGATTGCAACCAGTCGCGCGTGCCGCTGGTGTTCCTGCAAGATGTCCAGGGCTTCATGGTCGGCAAGCAGGCCGAGCAGGCGGGCATCATCAGGGCCGGCGCCAAACTGGTGAATGTGGTCAGCAACTCCATCGTGCCGAAGCTGACGGTGGTCATCGGCGGCTCATTCGGCGCGGGCAACTATGCGCTGTGCGGTAAAGCCTACGACCCCGCGCTGATTCTCGCCTGGCCCTCGGCAAAGTATGCCGTCATGGGTGCCGACCAGGCCGCCGAAACGCTGCTGGCCCTGCAGCTGCGCGACGCCGAGCGCGCCGGCCGGACGCCCTCCGAAGCTGAAATCGCCGAGCTGAGACAAACCATTTACGAGCGTTACCAGGAGCAGACAGACATCCGTTACGGCGCTGCTCGCGGTTGGGTCGACGCCATCATCCGCCCGCACGAAACGCGGCTGTGGCTGCAAACCGCACTCGACCTGTTGCCGCCGACCGCCGGCGGTGACTTCCGAACAGGCGTGCTGCAAGTATGAGGTTTTTATGCCGATGGCCGGGCCAGTGAGAATCGGAAACGCGCAGGGCTTTTGGGGCGATCGCTCCGACGCTGCCGCCGAGATGCTAGCGCGCCAGCCGGATCTTGATTATCTCACGCTCGATTATTTGGCCGAAGTCTCGATGTCGATCCTCGCGCGCGAGCGCGAGCGCGACCCCGTGGCCGGGTTCGCTCGCGACTTCGTTGACGTTGTCCGCTCGCTCGTTCCCTACTGGTCCGCGGGCGGACGCTGCCGGCTGATCGCAAACGCTGGTGGG
>DATFGJ010000014.1:0-6418 GCA_035249585.1 Lacipirellulaceae bacterium | reverse complement strand
TGCTCAAGAAGATGCCCGAGCGCGACCGCTTCGTTCGCGGCATGGTGAGCTGGGTGGGCTTCAAGCAGTGCCCGCTGCCCTATGCGCGGGCAGAGCGCGCGGCCGGCGAGAGCAAGTATCCGCTGCGCAAGATGGTGGTGTTCGCCATAGACGGGCTGTTTTCATTCTCGATCGTTCCGCTGCGAATCTCCATGCTGGTCGGCTTTATTACCGCGACGATCGCCGTGGTGGGCATATTTTATGCGTTGCTCTTAGGATTGTTCACTGAGAATGGGGCGTCCGGTTGGACGCTGTTGTTCATCAGCATTTTCTTCCTGGCCGGAATGACGCTTGGATGCCTTGGTATTGTGGGCGAATACGTGGGCCGCATCTATCGTGAAATGAAGCGCCGGCCGCTGTACGTGGTAGACGAGAGGCTTGGCTTCGAAACGGCCGTGGACGGCAAAGTGGCACCGTCGGGCAGCTTGCAAGTTGAAGCGCCGGTCGCATTGAATTGAACCGCCATCGCCGAAGGATTGCATCGTGATCGGCGCCGGTTAGCACTTGCAGGGGACCATCTCTTCGCATCCGACCGCGCGCTTTCTCGGCAGCAAATGCCCGCGATTTGGGCTTGCTGCCGTTTGTGCACCGCCTCCCAGTTGCCGTTTTGGCGGAAAATGCGGGGAAAAACGCCGTCTAGCGGTCGTGCCCGTGATGCTGGCACGACACTTGCCTTCCGAGCGGGATTACGGGTGCATACTAGCCCGAAGCGCAGGCGAGTCGTTCGTTCCCTCGCTTGCGCTTCGGGCAACTGTGGCACTGCGCATGGGTCGTCTTCCCTTCTAAGACGACAGGACTTTTTCTTCAACGCGTAGCTCGCGCGCCGGAAGCGTTGCGAGGATAGGAACTGTTGTGAGTACATCTATACGTTCGGGCGGAACCAAGGCCGGCGCGCTTGGCGGCGCGGCGGCGGCAAAAGGGGTTAGCAATTTCAACGGCAGTTCAGCGCGGATGGCGGCCATTGCGGCCGTCACCGGCTACAAACCACTCTCGCCACCCCTGAACTTCGCCGACACGCCGGCGCAGGAAGTGTTCGGCGCAAACGTCTTCAGCAAGTCGGTGATGAAAGCCCGTTTGCCGAAGCCGATCTACACATCGCTTTGTAAGACAATTGAAGCCCGCGAGAAGCTCGATCCGGCAACGGCCGACGTCGTGGCCGCTGCGATGAAGGATTGGGCGATCGAAAAAGGCGCGACGCATTACGCACACGTCTTCTTTCCTCTCACGGGGCTCACCGCTGAAAAGCACGATAGCTTTTTGTCGCCGGACGGCGACGGCGGCGCGATCGCCGAGTTCAGCGGCAAGCAGCTTATTCAAGGCGAGCCGGACGGGTCCAGCTTCCCAACGGGCGGCATCCGGGCCACGTTCGAAGCTCGCGGCTACACGATCTGGGACGTCACCAGCCCGGCATACATTTTGGAAAATCCAAACGGTACGACGCTGTGCATTCCCACAGCGTTCGTTTCCTGGACGGGCGAAGCGCTGGACAAGAAAACGCCGCTCTTGCGCTCGATGCAGGCGCTCAACACGCAGGCGCAACGCGTGTTGAAGCTGTTCGGCAAGACCGACGGAGCGTTCGTATCGTCGACCGCCGGGCCGGAACAAGAATATTTTCTCGTCGACCGGCACTTCTATTTCGCGCGGCCCGACCTGCTGACGGCTGGCCGCACGCTGTTTGGCGCCAAGCCGCCGAAAGGCCAGGAGTTCGAAGACCATTACTTCGGCGCGATTCCCGAGCGCGTGCTGGCGTTCATGCTGGAAACCGAGCGCGAGCTGTTCAAGCTCGGCATCCCGGTCAAGACGCGGCACAACGAAGTGGCGCCGGCCCAGTATGAAATCGCGCCGGTGTTCGAATCGGCCAACTTGGCGAACGACCATCAGCAGCTGATGATGATCACGCTCAAGCGCGTGGCTGAAAAGTACGGAATGGCCTGCCTCACGCACGAGAAGCCCTTCGCCGGCATCAATGGCTCCGGCAAGCACGTGAACTGGTCGCTTGGCAGCGCGTCGCAAGGCAACCTCTTGGACCCGGGCGACACTCCGCATGAGAACGCACAGTTCCTGGTGTTCTGCGCGGCGGTGCTGCGAGCAGTCTACAAGTTCCAGGGCCTGCTGCGTGCCGTCGTGGCCACGGCCGGCAACGACCATCGGCTCGGCGCTAACGAAGCTCCACCCGCAATTATTTCGGTCTTTCTCGGCGACCAGCTCACGGACGTGTTCGAACAGCTCAAGAAGGGGGGGGCGAGTTCGTCGCTCAAGAAGGGAACTCTTGAAGTCGGCGTCGATGTGCTGCCGCCATTGCCGAAAGACGCGGGCGACCGCAACCGCACCAGCCCGTTCGCATTCACAGGCAATCGGTTCGAGTTCCGCGCCGTCGGCGCGAATCAATCGATCGCGGGACCTCTCGTGGCGATGAACACGATCGTGGCCGAGTCGCTCGACTACTGTGCCACAAAGCTCGAGAAGGCTACGGCGAGCGACAGCAGCACGCTCAACGCGGCGATCCAGTCGCTTCTGACGGAGATCATCACCGATGCCGGCGCGATCATCTTCAACGGCGACGGCTACTCCGAAGCGTGGCACCGAGAGGCACACAAGCGCGGACTCTTGAATCTCAAGACCAGCGTCGACGCCCTGCCCTATCTGGAATCGAAAGAGGTCGTCGCACTGTTCTCGAAATACAACGTGCTTTCCGAGCGCGAGCTGGAAAGCCGGCTGGAGATCTATCTCGAGCAGTATTGCAAGACGGTTTACACCGAGGCCAACCTCACGCTGGAGATGGCCAAGACGCTGATCTTTCCGGCGGCAATGCGCTATCAGAACGAACTTGCCTCGACCTGTGCCAACCTGAAGCTCGTCGGCTACGAGTTTGATACCGATACGCTTGATCGCATCACCGAGCTGGTCAAATCGCTCGAGGACAGCATCTCGGTGCTGCAAATGGCGATCAGCAAGGCGTCGCACGATGGGGCCTTGGCGGCGGCCAAGTACTGTGCGAGCGACATGCTGCCGGCGATGGGGATGGTTCGCAAGTATGCCGACGAGCTGGAAGGCTGGGTGGCCGACGACCTGTGGCCGCTGCCAACCTATCAGGAAATGCTGTTCATCAAGTAACTCAACAGAACGAAATAAACCGCCAAGCCGCCAAGAACGCCAAGTAAGAACTTGGAATCTTGGTATGTCTTGGCGCCCTTGGCGTACTTGGCGGTTCATATTGTCAGATTCACACGTTTCTCGGCGACGGCGGACGCCACCAAAATCCTTCTGAAGTGGAGACCGAAGTCTATGTCACCTATTGAATGGGTACGACCGAGAACCTGGCTGCTCGCGATGGCGGTCGTGAGCATGCTGGTGGTGGCTTTTTCCGGCGCTGGGGCGAATGCGCAAGAGGAGGCGGCAACCTCCGACGCGGCAGCGGATGAAGCAGCAGCGGATGCGCCAACGGACGACGCCGTGGCGGATGCGCCGGCTGCGGATGAGGCGACCGACGCTGAGCCAGCTGCCGCGGCACAAGACGGTTTCAACAAATCACTCACCGATACGTCGTACGCTCTCGACACCGTATGGGTGCTGGTCACCGCGTTTCTCGTGATGTGGATGCAAGCCGGTTTTGCGCTCGTCGAAACTGGCCTCACGCGTGCGAAGAATGCCGTCAACATCTGCATGAAAAACCTGCTCGATTTCTGCTTTGGCTCGCTCACCTACTGGATTGTGGGATTCTCGATCATGTTCGGCACGGCGAACTGGTTTTGGGGCGGCCTCAACGGCATGTTTCTCAATACCGAAAACGAATCGTTCGCATCGCTGAGCTGGTCGCTCGTGCCACTCGACGCGAAGTTCTTCTTCCAGCTAGTGTTTGCGGCGACAACGGCGACGATCGTATCCGGCGCCATGGCCGAGCGGACCAAGTTCGTTTCGTACATGGTTTATAGCGCGATCGTGTCGGCCGTCATCTATCCCATTTCCGGTCACTGGATTTGGGGCGGCGGCTGGCTGGGCGCGAATCAAAACTTCTGGGACTTCGCCGGGTCCACGGTCGTTCATAGTTGCGGCGGCTGGCTTGCGCTGGCCGGGGCAATCTTACTTGGCCCGCGGCTTGGAAAGTTCGACGCCGATGGGAATGTGAAGGCGATTCCAGGCCATAACCTGGTGCTCGTCACGCTCGGCGTATTCATCTTGTGGCTGGGTTGGTTCGGGTTTAATCCGGGCAGCACGATGGCCGCCGACGCCAATTCGATCGCCAAGATTACCGTGAACACGAATGCCGCGGCAGCAATGTCGGCGATTGCCGCGCTCATCACGGCAAGACTGTTGTTCGGCAAATGGGAAGCGACGATGGCGCTCAACGGCGTGCTCGCCGGCCTCGTTGCAATTACTTGCCCGTGCGCCTGGGTTTCCATTCCGTCATCGGTCCTGATCGGCCTCGTCGCAGGAGTCCTGGTCGTCTTTTCGGTGATCGGTATTGAAAAGATCTTGCGGGTTGACGACCCAGTGGGTGCAATCTCCGTGCATGGCGTATGTGGCGCCTGGGGGACGCTCGCGCTCGGACTGTTCTCGGAAGGCACCGGCAGCGCTTCGCCACTGCCCGGGCTGTTCAAAGGCGGCGACATGTCGCAACTTATATCGCAAGCGACCGGTGTGATTGCCGTGTTTGCCTGGGCTATGGTCACCGGTTTGATCTTGTTTGGTGTTATTAAGGCGACGATCGGACTACGTGTGTCGCCGGAAGAGGAGCGGGAAGGCCTCGACTACGGCGAACATGGCAACGAGGCATATCACGGGTTTGTCATGGTGACGACACCGGAGGGTTGATGAGAGCGCAGCGAAGCGCTGTTCGTTATCCAACTGCGTGATGGTCACTCGCACGGATGCGCGTGACCACCACCGGAGCTTGACAATACGCCAAACCACGCCCGGAACCCGAAATTATGAAGAAAATCGAAGCCATCATTCGCCATTTCAAGCTAGAGGATGTGAAGAACGCTCTCATTGAAAAAGGCATTTCGGGAATGACGATCACCGAAGTTCGCGGTTTCGGCCGTCAAAAAGGCCACACCGAGATGTATCGCGGCACGGAGTACCGTGTGGATTTCGTGCCCAAGGTGAAGGTGGAGGTCGCGGTCGACGACGCCAAGTTGCAGACTGCGATTAACACGATCGTCAAAGCGGCGCAGACCGGACAGGTCGGCGACGGCAAAATCTTTGTTTCCGATCTGGGAGAGACCATTCGCATCCGCACGGGCGAGACAGGCAGCGAAGCCCTTTAGCCCGGCGGCCATGCGGACAATCATAGGCGGAGTCTTTATAAACTAAGGCGGCTTCTTTTATCGTTTGGCGGACTTCTTGCTGGCCTGGTGCGCCAGGCTTCGCACTCGTTGATTTCCTGTGTGAATCGCCCGCTTTGCCGCGGCGCGACTTATTTACCCTTCTGGATTTGGAGGCGTTTGTCATGGAACTCTTGTCAAAGCTTGTTCGAGGGCGGCGGTTGTCGGCCCTGGCCGGCCTTATGAGTTTGTTGCTGGTGTGTTCCGGTGCGTTGGCGCAAGAGCCTGCCGCGCCGCCGACGGTAGAAGACGCCGTCGGCATGGCGGAAACTGCCGCACTGGCTGGAAACAACGCTTGGTTGCTCACCAGCTCGGCACTCGTACTGTTCATGACGGCCCCTGGCCTGGCCATGTTCTACGGCGGCCTCGTGCGCAAGAAGAACGTCCTGGGCGTCATCATGCAATGCCTTTTCCTGATGTGCATGATGACAGTCATCTGGGGCCTCTACGGCTACTCGCTCGCGTTTGGTGATCCGGATTCTACAGCGATAAAACCCTACATCGGCGATGGCGATTTTTTGTTCATGAAGGACGTCGCCCGGAGCTGGCCTGAGGGTGCGACTGCTCCGGTCGAACCAACGTTTGGAACAGCACCGAGCCACATTCCTCGCCTCACCCACATGCTCTTCCAGGGCATGTTCTTCATCATCACGCCCGCGCTCATTTGCGGCGCGTTCGCCGAACGGATGAAGTTCAGCGCGATGGCCCTGTTCCTCGCGCTGTGGGGCACGCTTGTTTACATTCCGCTTTGCCATATGGTTTGGGGCGGCGGACTTTTGGCGTACGTGCCGGCGGCCGGCGTCACGCCGCTCATGGGCGGTGCGCTTGATTTCGCCGGCGGCACGGTCGTGCATATCAGCTCGGGCGTTTCTGCGCTTGTTTGTGCGCTTCTGATTGGTAGGCGCGTGGGCTTCGGGCAGGAAGATATGCGGCCGCATAATCTGACCTACACGGCTTTGGGCGCCGCCATGCTGTGGGTCGGCTGGTTCGGCTTCAACGCCGGAAGCGAGCTTGCCTCCGACAACCTCGCGGCAAGCGCGTTCTGCACGACGCAC
>DATFGJ010000013.1:0-13007 GCA_035249585.1 Lacipirellulaceae bacterium | reverse complement strand
TGTTTACATTGGCGATACGCTCAATCATCTCGTTCTTCGCGCCCATAAGCGGTAGCGAACGGAACTTCGACCTGGCGCATTCCTCGCGGTTGGCTTTTCGGAAAAAGTTTTCCAAGACCCATGCTATCGAGGCTTTCGCGCAACGTACGCAGACTACCACTCCGCGAAGGTGGCACTTACCCTGCCCGTCCAGATAATTGATAGGCACTCCCAGCGAAGTTACCGCATCGCAGCACCGTGCTCGCGGCGCCTTCCCAGTGAAAAGCATAGCCATCGATATGTATCTTCGCGAGATTCTCCTGATAAATGTCAGCTGGTGTCATGTTTAGAAGCTCCTCAAAGTTCGCGGCGAGCGGCGGAACGCACGCGACTTCCGAGCGGATTATACTGGACGGGGCCGTTCGCGGGGCGCCGCAAGCTCGAACTGCTTTCGGATGATTGTGACCATGATGCAACCAAATACTTGCCTGGTGCAGCTGCGCGCGGCAATCACTCTCGCCGTATTTGCATCTACGATTTGCTCCATGGCCGCGCAGCCGATTACCGAGTTGCGGACGGTCGCCGAAGAAAGCGATTACAAGGCAACCGCGCGCTATGATGACGTGTTGAAGTTTTGCAAGGCACTCGACGAAGGATCGGAGTTCGTGAGGTTGATGGAGTTCGGCAAAACGCACGAAGGCCGGGCCCTGCCGCTATTGGTTCTCAGCAAGAAGCCGCTCAGCGACGAGAAGCCCTGGGAGCAGGCCAAATTGCCGGCGATTCTTTGCGTGGGCAATATTCACGCCGGCGAGGTCTGCGGCAAGGAGGCGTTGCTTATGCTGGCCCGGGATATGGTCGCCAAGGAAGAGCCGCCGCAATTATTGGATCACTTCATTTTGCTGATCGCGCCGATCTACAACGCCGACGGCAATGAGCAGGTGTCGAAAGACAATCGGCCGGGCCAGGTCGGTCCGGAGGAAGGCATGGGCCAGCGGGCCAACCGCATGGGTCTCGACTTGAACCGCGATTACGTGAAGCTCGAAGGGCCCGAGTCGCAGGCCATGGTTCGCTTGCTGCGGCGGTGGGATCCGCAGGTGGTCATCGACACGCACACGACCAACGGCTCGCACCACCGGTATGTGCTGACATTCGACGGACCGAGGCACCCGGCGACCGACCCGGAGCTGATGAACTTTGTGCGTGAGGACCTGCTGCCCGCGGTAAAGCAACTGGTGGCTGATTCGGCCGGTTACGACACGTTTTTTTATGGTGACTTCGACCGGGACCACGAGCGCTGGACGACGTACCCTGCCCTGCCTCGCTACGGCGGCCACTACGTCGGCCTTCGCAACCGAATCTCGATCTTGAGCGAGGCATACGCCTACGCGCCGTACAAGGAGCGCGTGCTGGCAACGCAGGCGTTTGTGCAGCAGTGCTTGAACGCGACGGTCCAACGGCGCGAGCGCATTGAAGAGCTTCTTGACGACGTCGATCGCCGCGCTCGACAAGGTCGCGGGGACGTGCCGCTGCGTTCCCACATCGAGCCGCATGACGCGAAGATCACGGTGAAAGGTTTCTTCGAAGAGGAAAAAGACGGCAAACAGGTCGCGACCGACGAGCCGCGCGACTATGAGGTGGAGTACTGGGCCAAGTCGGTGGCGGACTTGAGCATCGCCTTGCCTAAGGCCTACTTGCTCTCTCCGGAATTCACCGCATGCTGCCAGAATCTCCAGCGGCATGGCATTGAAGTGGAGCAGCTTCGCGAAGACGTTGAGCTGGAGGTCGAAGCAAGCCGGGTCGGTAAGGTTACGCACGCAGAGCGCGAGTTTGAAGGCCACCGATTGGTCTCGCTGGAGGTCGAGCGCGAGCCGCGTCACCGGCAATTTCCCGCGGGTACATTGGTCGTGCGCACCGCGCAGCGGCTGGGGCGGCTGGCGGCGCTGTTGTTGGAACCCGAATCGGAAGATGGGCTCGCGGCGTGGAATTTCTTCGACGAGCATCTTCAAGTCGGCGGCGAGTTTCCGGTTTACCGCGTGGCCTCCGGCCAAACGCTGCTCGCCGGGGCGGTCCGACCGCTTGCGGAAGACCGGTCGACCGACCGCCGCGTTACGTTCGAAGCTCTCTACGGCGAATCCGATGAGCGCGTCGACTTTGAACCGCCGATAACGCGTGTCACATGGCTCCCGGACGGCCGGCATTTCTTGCAGACCCGCGAAAACCGCCTGCACAAAGTCAACGCGCTCACGGGCCGCGCGAGCCGCTACCCCAATCCGGAAAAACTGGCTGCGTCACTTGAGTCGATTCCGTCGATGGAGGCGTCGCGACGCCGCTCGATCAGCCGGAGGCGCGATTTCCGCTGGAACGACGACAAGTCGGCGGCCCTCATCGTTCACGGCGATGATTTATATCACCTTCCCATGGACGGCTCGCCGGCGCTGCGTCTCACGCGCACGCGCGGCGAAGAGCAATTCGCCCGATACAGCCCTGACGGGCGATTCGTGGCTTATGTGCGGGACCGCAACCTATATATCACCGATATCGCGACTCAAACTGAGCAGGCCGTTACCGACGAAACCGATCCCAACATCCGCAACGGCCAGGCGTCGTGGGTGTACTTCGAAGAAGTTTTTAACCGCAATTGGCGCGCCTTCTGGTGGAGCCCCGATTCGCGCCACGTCGCCTTCTGCCGTTACGACGAAACTGGCATGCCGCGGTTTCACGCGCTCGATACGATTCCGCTGCACGGCAAGTTGGAAAGCATGGCGCACCCCAAGGCGGGCGACCGCAACCCGGTTGTGGCCTTGGGGGTGGCCCATGTATCGGGATCACCCGTTCGCTGGATCGACCTTTCGGACTACACGGCCGACAGTTTTCTGATTACGCACGTCGGCTGGCGCCCGGACGGAGATCTTCTTTATTTCTATGTGCAGGACCGGGCGCAGACATGGCTCGACTTCCGAACGGCCCGTCCGAGCGCGACGGAATCGGAGCGCCGATTCCGCGAGACAACTAAGGCCTGGGTCGACAATCCCGGCGAAGCGTGGTGGGTCAAAGACGAGATCATCATTCTCAGCGAGCGCAGCGGCTGGAAGCACCTGTATGCGTTCAATACCGAAACGAAGGAATGGCGCGCGATCACAAAAGGTGAGTGGGAGATTCGTAGCGTGGACCGTGTCGACGAAGACGCGGGTTGGATTTACTTCACGGCCGGCGAGCGCTCGCCCATCGCCACGGATTGGCTGCGCGTGCGCGTCGACGGCAGCCAGCAGCAGCGGATCACCAACCGCGAGGGCAGCCATCGCATCGACTTCGCTCCCGAAGGCAATTTGGCAGTCGCCGGTTGGAGCAGTTTCGGCTCAGCCGGCGACATTCAGCTGATCAATACCGACGGGCAGAAAGTGCGCACGATCGACCGCCGGCCAAGTTATGTTCTCGAGGAGTTCAAGCTGGGCGAATTCCGCCACGTTCAGATCCCGGCCGACGACGGCTTTCTCCTCGAAGCGACGCTCACGTTTCCCCCCGATTTCGACGAATCGAAGCGTTACCCGGTGTGGCTGACCACGTACGGCGGGCCGCACGCCCCGGTCGTTCGAAACGCGGGCGGCCCGCAGCTGCGGCCACAGATGCTGGCGAACCTCGGCATCATCGTGTTCCAAATCGACCCGCGCAGCGCGAGCGGCAAGGGCGCTCAATCGACATGGGCCGCTTACCGACAGCTCGGCGTGCCGGAGCTGAAAGATATCGAGTGCGGCGTCGCCTGGCTCACAAAGCATCCGTACGTCGACGCCAAGCGCATCGGCATCCAAGGCCATAGCTACGGCGGCTTCATGACCGCCTACGCGATGACCCACAACAAGCTTTTCGCCGCGGGCATTTCGGGATCGCCCGTCACCGACTGGCGCAACTACGACTCGATCTACACCGAGCGCTACATGAACACGCCGCAAGAGAACCCGGAAGGCTACGAAAAAACGTCCGTCATTAAAGCAGCCGACAAACTGCACGGCCGGCTGCTGCTCATGCATGGCCTGATGGACGACAATGTCCACCCGCAAAACAGCACGCAGCTCATTGAAGCCCTGCAGCGCGCCGAAAAGAGTTTTGAAGTAATGTTTTATCCGCGGGCACGTCACGGCCTGGGCGGCGACCACTACAATCAGCTTATGGTAGATTTCATCACGGAAACACTCGGCGTTGATGCCGCCCGAGAGTCGCCCAGCGACACGAGCCAATAGTCTAGCTTGCCCGATGATGATGCAAGATTCGGGCGCTCGCCGCATTGCCGCCTCGGTGCTGTCCGATTCAACGGACATGGCCGTATGGAGCGGCATTTGAGCTTCGGCTACCAATTTGCCTGGCAGGATATAATGGTTGCGAAACAGTCACGTGCGGCCGGAGGAACCGAACTTGGCTCAGGAAGATAAAGGCACGAAATCGGCTCCGGTGGCGGAAGCGGTGCAAGCCGCAGCCACCGCGCACCGGTCCGGCGAGTTCCATGAATCGCACGATCCGCCTTTACGCGAGCAGCTTTTGGAGCGGCGCATCGGCGACTTGAACCTGCGGCTCGACGGCACGCCCGTGGCGCGGCTCACGCGGCGACTTTATGACGAACTTGCGCAGGCCGGGCTTTCGTTTCGGCCGCCCGTGTATCTTTCCGACGAATGGGGCTGCCCCGACCGCGTGCCGATCATCGGCGTGCCGTTTTATCTGGCCGATCCGCAGCTGACGCGCTTGGAAGATGAGCTGATGGAAGGCGTCGACGCGGAATCCGATGACGAGATCATGCGATTTCTGCGTCACGAGGCGGGACACGCGCTCAACTATGCTTATCGGCTGTACGACGACCCGGAGTGGAACTCGATCTTTGGTCCATTCCTGCGGCCTTATACCGATGACTACAAACCCAATCCCTTCTCACGAAGCTTTGTACGGCATCTGCCCGGCTGGTATGCCCAGAAGCATCCCGACGAAGATTTTGCCGAAACGTTTGCCGTGTGGCTCGATCCAAACTCGAACTGGCGCGAGGTATATGCCGATTGGGGCTGCTTGCCCAAGTTGCTGTACCTGGATGAATTGAAGCATCGCATCAGTCAGCAGCCGCCGCCGGTGACGGCCGACAACTACGATACACAGGAAGAGTTTCTGGCCTACACTGTCGGCCAACATTACGAACGCGCTGCGCCGGCCGACATCGAGATTCCTCGGTTGTTCGACGCAGCGCTCCGCGACATCTTCCCGCCGATGCCCGCCGAGCAGAAAACGGCTAAGGCCGCGGCCAACCTGCTGCGGCATCATCGCAAGAACCTCGTCAGGACAATCTTTTATTGGACCGGCCTCAACTTCGATGTGGCCCGCGCGCTGGTGATGCACCTGGAAGCACGCTGCGCCGCGATGAACCTGCAGACCGGACCCGATCCATCGGCCAAGCTCATCGAGATTACCACGCTCGTGACCACGCTGGCGATGAACCGCGTACACACCGGCGAGTTCGTGCAGAAGTAGCGTAAGTCCCCGCGGAGATTTGAATGGACGAAAAGCATAGCATCACGGTTCTCTACGATGCGGCCGAAGATATTGAAAAGGCCAAGGCCGACGAGGCAGGCAAACCTTTCCCGTTGGCGTATGCGCAAGTGGCGGAAGCACTCGAAAAGCGCGGTCACAAGGTCAAGACCGTCGCCGTCACGAAGAAGATTCGCAGCCTGGTCACCGTGGTGGACAAAGACGACAGCGACGTGATCTTCAACTTATGCGAGGCGATCGCCAGCACCTCTCAGCACGAGCATAACGTCGTCGGCCTGCTGGAGTTGTTTGAGAAATGTTTCACCGGCTGCGGGTCGGCCGGCTGGCTGCTCGCCGGCGACAAGGCGCTATGCAAGAAGATCTTTCAATTCCACGGCATCCGCTATCCACGGTTCTGCACCTTTGAGAAGGGCAAAGTCGAGTGGGCCGACGAGCTGGATTTTCCCATGATCGTCAAACCGCTTAACGAAGACGCTTCCATCGGTATTGACAAGGGCTCGGTGGTGCACAACGTGAAGGAGCTGCTGGAGCGGATTTCGTACATCCACGAGCAGTTCGACGGCGCGACGCTGGTAGAAGAATTCATCGAGGGCCGCGAGATTTACGTCGGCGTTTTAGGCAACGACCGGCCGGAAGCCTTCCCGATCATCGAATGGGACTTTTCCAAGGTGAAAGACAGCCCGAAAATCGCAGGCAGCGAGGCCAAATGGGATCGCGACTCCGAAGGTTACAAGGCCCCGGTGATTTTCCCAGAGGATCTTCCGGAGGACGTGGTGCGCGGCGTTCAGGAAGCGGCCGTCACGGCGTTTCAAGCGCTCAAGCTCTCTGGCTACGCTCGGGTCGACATGCGGCTGCGGCCACCCAAGGACTCGCGCGGATGGGAATACTTTATTATCGAGGTAAACCCGAACTGCTGGATCGAGAAGCGAGGCGAGTTCGCCGCCGGCGCCCGCAAGCGCGGCCTGTCGTATCCTGAGCTTTTGGAGAAAATCATCGAGCTGGCGCTCGCGCGCCGGCCGAAGGCCTCATTGTAAACTGTCATTGCCGTATATGACCGAACCGCTTGCGACGCACGAGTTTTCCGACGGTGGGCTGGAAGCCGCGATCGCCTTTTTCCATCGCACGCGCGCCGAGCTTCGGATGCTGCGGCTGGTGCGCGTCTCGACCGATTGGGTTCGACTGTATGATGTGAATGGCGATTACTTCGAGCTTCGCGGGTTGGGCTATCCGGATGCCGATATCGTGCCGGTACTCAAGTCATTCGATACGCCGTTCAACCCCGAAACGATACACGCGCCATTCGCGGGCGAATACAAGGAATTCAAAACCGGCCGGCGCTATCCGTGGGCAGCCGACCGAGTCATGTGACAGCTTTCGAGGTGCTGAAATTCGACATGGGCTGCTTAAAGGGCAAACCGATTCGGGCGGCGAAACCGGGCGACTTTCGCTGCAAGGAATGCGGCGCCGTCGCGGCGAAAAAGAAACGCCTCTGCAAACCAAAGAAGATCAAGAAGTAAGCGCCGTGCGAAAGCGAGATCGGTCCTCAGCCGCGGACTTACACTCCGCCGACGTTGCGAGCGTATTTCCGCGGCCATCGGCAAAATCAGCGCGAAAACAGCGCCCAGCTAAAGGGGGAACTTTTTCGCAGTCCGAAACGTCCATGCTGCATCCTCTCGATACTCCAGAAGGCTAACCATCATGCGGCAATACACGTTGTTCATCGCACTGGCGGTTTTCATTATCCCATCCCCTGGGGCTTTCGCCTTGATAACCGGCGGTGAAGGAAACGATCCAATATCCGATCCCGGCTGGCCGGCGGGAGCGGCCGCCATATTCAACAACCCCACGCGCATCGCCTGGTGGGAAGGCCCGCCGTTCGGCGGCGGGCAATGGCACGCCGAATACCGCGGTGACGCGGCCGTCTTCAACGAAGTGCTGGCCGCGTTCGCCAAGCTCGACGTGAAAATAAAACGCCTGGTCGTTCACGATGGCGTCGGCCATAGCTTCTGGCTCAACCCGAACAATGAACCGGAAAAAAGAACCGATGCTGAGATTGACTGGATGTTTGTCGTCTGGCAGGCCGAGAGTTTCGAGCGCTTGCGAAAGATGCCGGCCGATCTGCAGCCGCGCGACATTGCCGAAGCTGGCGCTGGACCGCCCGCTGAACTCCATGTTTATATTGGCGACAATATTCGCTGGTCGGACGTGAAAATTCCCGACGGCATCGAAGTCGTTGACAACCGAATGGAAGCGCACGGGTTCACGCCCGCGGACGGCACTGTGCTCGAAGGCACCGTCACCGATCTCGCGACTAAGCTGCCGATCGCCGCGCGGATGCGCTTGGAGCTCATTGCGCCGCAAAGCGAGGGCGGGTATCGATACACGGTCGCCGCGGAAGCTGCCGCCGACGCCAAAGGACACTGGCTGGTGAAAAATGCCCCCGCGGGTTGGTACCGCGTGATCATCGATGCGGACGGTTATGTGCCGCGCGTCGTTGGCCATGCGAAATTCGACGAGCAGCCGCGCTGGCAGCGATACGATGGCGGCCTGGCGCGGCCCGCGTCGGTGTCCGGTCGCGTCTCCGACGACGCCGGCCAGCCACTCGCCGAGGTCGACGTGCGGCTGGGCGATGTCGCTGCAGGAGATGATGGCAGCTACGATTCGCCGGACGAATTCCGCATCAAAACCGGCGCGGACGGCCGCTTCGAATTCACGCAGGTGCCCATCGGAACGGCGCGAGTCTGGATTAACAAGACGGGTTATTGCCGCCCCGGTCTAGGCCCGACAATCTCCACGCCCACCAAAGACCTCGAGCTCACCATGCTGAAGTCGGCCCAGCTGCGGGTGACGGTGGACTTCACGGGCACAGAGCGCCCTGGCGACTATATGGTTAACCTCGAGCCTGAGGGCGGCTCCACAATCGGCTCCTGGGGCGGCTCGGGGAGCATCAATGCAGAGAACGTTACGAAATTCTCCGACGTCCCGCCGGGCCGCTATGTGATTCACGGCCATCCAAACCCTCACAGCGAAAATGAGGCCACCGAACCAGTTACGGTGGAGCTCAAAGGCGGCGAGACGACAGAAATCACTCTGAAGGCCAATTGAAATGGCGCCACGGGCAAAGTAAAACGCAGCAATAACAAAAATGCGTCGCCTGTCATACATTCTTCGACCCGTCACGCAGAGGCGCAGTGGATACAGAGAAAACTAAGGCAATTGAGCGGAACACTCATTTGCACTAATCAACACTAATGGCATTAGTGCGTTCTCAGCGCCTCAGCGTGAGACATTCCTCCGCATATCAGTGCCAAATGAAAACTACTCGTCGCGATTTTCTTGGCATGACGGCTGGCGCAGTTGCGTTTGCGCTGGTTGGATCAAAGCGCAGCAGCGCCTCACAGCTCGAAATGGATGAGTTTGACGCGGCCGCCGCGCGTCCCGTGCTCAATTTGCAAGGTCTCAACGATCCAGTCATGATCGAATCGATTGACCTGTTGCGAAAGGATGATGAGTATTTCTTGCGCGTGCGTTCCAAGGACGGCGTCGAGGGCATTTCGGTCGACAACGGCCGGGCCGACGTGCTGCACCCGATCCTTAACCGGCTCGTCGCGCCTTATTTCATCGGCAAGGATGCTCGCGACCTCGAAGAGCTGCTATTCGGCGTCTACCGCGAGCGCGACAACTACAAATACCAGGGTCTCGCGCTGTGGTGCCCAGTGGCGATGGTCGAGTTCGCGATTCTCGACCTGTTAGGTCGCGTGGCTGGCCGCTCGATCGGCCAGTTACTCGGCGGCGTGATTCGCAAGAACATGCCGTTCTACGTCGCGAGCGGACGTCGGGACACCACGCCGCAGCAGGAAGTCGACTATCTGAAGCAGCTGATTGACGAAACCGGCGCCAAGAGCGTGAAATACCGCGTTGGCGGGCGCATGAGCCGCAACGAAGATGCGTCGCCCGGCCGCACCGAGCAATTAATTCCGCTCTCGCGCAAAGCGCTCGGTCACGATATTGCCATCCACGCCGATTCGAACAGCTCGTATGATGCGGCTCACGCGATTCCCGTAGGCCGCATGCTGGAAGACATCGACGCCGTTTACTTTGAGGAGCCCTGCCCGTTCGACGACTTCGACGAGACAAAAAAGGTCACCGACGCGCTCAAGATTCCCATTGCGCTGGGCGAACAAGAGTTCAGCCACGCGCGCTTCAAGTCGATGATTCGCCACGGCGTGGCGGACATCGCGCAGCCCGATCTGTTCTATTATGGTGGATTGATCCGCTCCATCCGCGTCTCGCGCATGGCCGATCTACGGAACCTCCCGACTACAGTGCACCTGTCGGGCGGGTTCGGTTTCGTGTACTCGCTGCATTTCGCGGCCGCGGTCGAGAACATCGGGCCCTGGCAGGAATACAAGCAGGGCGTGGAAACCTATGGCAAATGGTTCGATCCGCCGCTGCGAATCGTCGATGGCGCGATCACCATCCCCGAAGGGCCGGGCGTCGGCATCGCCGAACCGAAGGAAGTCCTCAAGGGTGCGGTAGTGGTCAAGGGGTGACCGCGAGGGCGTCCGATCGTGGCCGTCTGATATTTTCCTGAGCTGAAGCTTGACATGTACTGGAAGACCAGTAGAATCACGGTCGTAACTACTAGATGACCAGTAGGAGGCCATGATGCCTGAGCTTTCCCCCACGGATCGTGAGCTCGAAGCACTCAAAGTTTTGTGGGAGCGCGGCGAGGCCACAATCCGCGAGATAGCCGATGCGATGAACGCGCAGGCCAAAAAGGGCGGCGAGGCGGAAATCGCCTATACCACGGTGCTGAGTCTATTGCAGGTGATGGAGCAAAAAGGTCTTGTCGACCACCGCCGCGACGGCAAGGCCTACCACTACGTTCCGCGTGTCGAGCAAAAGTCGACGTTTCGCCGCTTGGCCGGCAGCTTTCTGGATAAAGTCTTCGACGGCGCCGTGGCCGAGTATCTCGTCCACGCTTTGGAGTCGAAACGCGTTTCGGATGCAGAGCTTGACGAACTCGAAGCCATGCTGGCCGACGCTCGCGAGCGCTCCACTAAACGGCGCCGCAAGGGAGATCGAAAATGAATCAGCTTTTGGAAACCATTGCGAATTGGCTCACCGATTTTTATCTTCTCTCTAGTGTGTTGCTGGCACTTACGCTTTCGGTGCTCGCACTAACGCGCCAGCCGGCTCAACGGCGCGCGGTTGCCCAATCGGCCTTTGCTGGATTGTTTCTGTTGGCCGCGCTATGCCTCGTCCCAGGTTGGTCGACAGTCAGCTTGCTCACACACCAGCAGCCGGCGATATCCCACGCAGCGCCCCCTGCATTCAATAAGCCGGCCATTGGAGGCGATGCAGCTGTCGGTGGCGGGACGCGACACGATCAAACCGAAACTTTGCCTCCGGCGCCGCCTGTGGGCGCGTTCTCGTCTTCAGCGGATATCCCCGCAAAAACAATTGCCCCGCATGAACTGTCCTGGTCGGTGACAATCGCAGTGATTTGGGCTATCGGTTCATTGTGCGTTCTGTTGTGGCTGGCGTTAGGGTCGGTCGCAGCGCGCCGCATGCGGCGCGCGGCCAATAGTGCACCGCGCGATTTGATTGATCTAATGAAACGCGTCGCTTCGTTGAACGGTCTTATTCCACGCCACATCGATTTGCTCGTTTCAAGCCGCACCGACGTTGCCGTCGCGCTGGGCATCTGGCGGCCCGCCGTGCTGCTACCCGCAAAATGGGCAAAGCGAATCTCCCTCCCTGTTAGGGAAGGGCCCGGGAAGGGTTCGGATACATCGCATAACTTCCTCCCTGCCGTTCTCGCCCATGAGCTGGCCCACATCGAGAATCGCGACCTACATTGGCTTGCCGCAAGCCGCGTGCTGCTGGCGGTGCTGTGGGCACAACCGCTGTATTGGCTGTTGCGTCGTCGAATGCGGCTCGACCAGGAGGCGCTCGCCGATGCGGCAGCCGCCGAAATTACCAGCCGCCAGAGTTACGCTGAGCAGCTTGTGGCGTGGGCCCGCGACATCGCGGCCCGGCCTGCGATGCGACTTACGCCGGCAGTTGGTTTATGGGAAAGCCCCTCGCAACTCCGCCAGCGCGTCGCGCTACTGGTCGACGAGCGCTATACAGTGCTTCGCAGCTGCTCGCGCAGCTGGACGCTGGCCGCAGTTGCACTTTGCAGCGCGTTAGCAGTCGCTTTGTCGCTCGTTACGCTGGCACCGGCACAGCCGCAGGCTCCTGAAGCCAATGCGAAAACGGATGCAGGTTCACAAGCAACGAAAAGCGAAGGTGTCACCGTCGTCTGCGTCGATCGTGATGGGAAGCCGGTCGCCGGCGCCGAAGTTCACCTGTTTCAGCACAATCGCGAAACAGATAGCTACGTGCATTTCGGCCCGCAACCATCCAATGAAAACGGCAACACGACCTTTGATGAGGCGATCTCCGACCAGGACGGCATCTTCGATCGCTTCATCTACGCGCGAGTTCCCAATCGGCTTGTGAGCGTTACGCGTTCGATGAAGTGGAAGGGTCGCGAAGCGATCAATCCGGACGTTCGGGTCGTGTTGCAACCTTCGCGTTCCATCGAAGGCCAAGTGACCGTGCCGCCTGGAGCAAACCCCGAAGACGTGACGGTGGCAGTACGAACGCTGCATGTAATCAATGGTCCCGGCGATTTTGACTACGAGAGTTTCCCGCGCGAGCACCATTTTCGTGGGTTGGATACGGCGCTTCCAGCAATCTTCGAGCGCCAACCGGACGCGAACGGCCGCATCCGTTTTGACGATATCCCCATATCGGGACGTCTCTCCTTAATCACCCGCGGCAAAGGGCTTGGCGAAGCCCAATGGCGGAACGACGACGATGCGTTCGACAAGCCGATAGAGCTCCGGGTCGAAGAAGAGGCCAGACTGATTGGCACGGTTGTTTTGCCGGACGGGAAACCGGCCGACGGGATGAGCGTTGCGGCCAGAATCTCCTCGAGTCGAGCGGCCTACTTGTCGACTTTCAGCGCCCAAACCGCGGACAACGGCGAATTCGAGATCGACGGACTTCCCAGCATGGAATTTACTCTTTCAATTACGGACCCAGACAAAGAATGGGTATTCCGGCCGGTTCGGAACCTCCACATTCGGCCAGGCGGAATCGAGGAGCACACTCTCACTTTGGAGGGCGGAGTGAAAGTGAGCGGGCGCGTCGTCGACGATGAGGGCAAGCCGGTGGCAGGCGCGCATTTAGCGGCAATCGCCGCCGAGGGCGACCGGCCCGTCTTGGACGAGGGACCCACCGATGCTAACGGCCGGTTTGAATTTCGACTGCCCGCTGGCGCCGCTGAGTTGTACTTCAGCGGTTTGCCAGAAGGCATCCCTTACCCTGAGCCGCAAATCGTCAAACGTCTCGAAATCCAAGCCGATCAGGCGCCGATCGAGAATCTGGAAATCACGCTTCATCGCAAGCCGAAAGTCGATGAAGCCGTGACCGATGCCGAGGTGTCTGACGAC
>DATFGJ010000012.1:0-18868 GCA_035249585.1 Lacipirellulaceae bacterium | reverse complement strand
CGACCGTACTTAAGAATTCCAGCCGCTGCGCAAGGCGCTGCGACTCGTCTTCCAACTCAAACTCGCTGCCGTCGGCGTATTCATCGATGATGTCGGCATCGTACCCATCGTCGGTGCTGTCGCGGTACACCATGTCCTCATATGCCGCGCCGTAGAGATCGTCCGTGTCGTCGGTCCAGGATTCATCCTCGTCGGCATCCTCGGCTTCGCCGGTTGCGGATTCTTCGTCCCCGTCGTCGTCATCGACATCGTCAGGGTCGTCAATCGCGGAGTCGACGTCATCAATGTCGTTCGTGTCACCGCGCACCAGCTCAAATTCCGGCACTTGCCAATACACTTCGGCACTGGCTTCGAGGTGGGAAAAGAATTTTGCCACCAGCGGCCATTGGTCCGCGCCGGTCGCGATCTCCCGCTCTTCAACACTCCGCAGCCAGCGTATCGCCAGCGAATGGAACGAGGCATCGCCGTCCTCCAGTGGCGTGCGCTCGACCTGGCTGATCCACTGCAACATTAGCGCCATTGAGGCGACCTGGTCGCCGCGCTCAAGAAGCGCTTCGACGACCAACTGAAACGCCTTCGGCGAATCGAATTGATCGACAAACATGCGCCAGAACTTGACGTCGCCGGCAGCCGCGCCGGCCTTGTGCCAGGCCGCGAGCGCGCCGGCCACCAGGTTCGTGGAAATCTCAATTTCTTTTCCGACGAGTCGTTTCACACCACTGACGCTGGCAGTGGCGTACTTATCCCACCAGGCGGCGAGTCGCTCCAGCGCGGCCGAAAACACCGCTTCGTGCGGCGCGTCATCGATGGCCGCCGCTTCGGTCCATGCTCGCGCACACAAATCAAGCAGTTGCTCCACCAGGTCGATCAAATCATCAACCCGGAAATCCCGCACTGTGTTCTCCAGCGCGGGGAACAGGCTGAAATTTCCACCGAAGCCGACGATGTTCCACGGATCGACCAAGGCACCGCATTCGATGCCCCGCTTTAACAGGTCCTCGATTTCCGGTATGTAGCGTGCAACCGACTGCAGCTGGTGGGCATCGATCGCCTGATGGCCGGCGGTGAGAAGGCAATAAATTTGACACAGCATTCGTGCTGAGGAAATACGAACCGCATTCGCTTCGTTGAGGGCAGCTTCGGGGTAACCCATGCGGGCAAAAAGCTGCGCCAAATGCACATGCTGCATTTGCACGGCGCGGCGCCGGGCCAGCTCCTGATTCAAATGTTGCCGGGCGCCGCCGAACGACTGACGCATGCGCTGGGCTTCGGCTCTCAATCGTTCGCCGTGCGCGCCCGCGGTTTCGTTGAGCAAATGTTCATAAAATCGATCGCGATACGCGGCAATATGCGGCAGCAGATTGGAAAGCGTCACGTCGGAACTGTGGCAACCAGGACCGTTGCCGGTGGTGCCGGATGCCATGAGTATCGTGCCAGCGAGCACCGCTGCCGCCTCGAACAGCAGCTCGTCGCGCGAAGGCGGCGCGGTTTTGCGCGGGTCTGCCGATCCCGCAGAGGGCGCGAGCGACGGGTCGCAAGACCCGCGCACCACTTGAACATCCCGCCCGCCATTGCAATTTGCAGGCGCATCAACGCGCGAAAGCAGCGCATCGAGCGTCACCTGCTGTAGCACAAAGCGGCGATAAAAACCGCGATTGTCGACCCGATGCAGGTCCCACTGCCCGAAATGGTGGTTCGGCCGCTTGCTGGCCGGATGGTCGAAATCATAAGCACGAGGATCAAGCGCCAGTTCCTCGACCAATTTCGGTTCGAACCACGCTTGCTGCAGGATTTCGGCATCTGTGTTCTTGAGTATCGCCAGCGCTCGTTCGATAAGTGCCGCGTAGGTCCCTGGCGCGACGCCGACGTCGTGAATGTACAGCGGGATGGGCCGAAGTCGCTCGTGACTGTACGGCTCCATTTGACGCTCGGATTCAAGCACCGCGACTGGGCGGTATCCAAGATAATCGTTCAGCGTATCCAGCGCGGCGGCGACAATGCGCTCGGTCTCGTTCCATGGGCCGCCCTGGGACAAAATCGCCTCGAAGGCCCGGCCGATAAACAGCGGCCGCCACAACTCCTGGTCCGGCTGATGCCACAATAAATCACGGTGGAAGGCACGATACGCCGGCAGCAAATGCTGCCGTAGCACGCCGATCACAGAGCGCGCTTGATCGACATCACCGAAGACCGACGAGTTGGCTGATAAATGCACCATCCGCTCATCCAGCCAGTCACAAAGGACCTCGACGGCTGAATCACTCTCCGGCAACTGATCTTCTATCGAGCCAAACAGGGCGTTGAGATTGTGGAGAAACTTCGCATCACTTGCCCCACTCGAATAATTCAGATAGCCCGCGACTTCTTCGAGAATCGCTAGTTCCCCGGCCGCAGGTTGTGGGCGTGCCTTACTCATTCCAGCGAGAAGTCGGTTTTTGGAAAAAGAGGTCCGCCTCGGCGGACAGGCCACCACGACGATTGCCCAAAGGGCGAGCGTTTGCCAAGTAGCGCCCGCGGGCCGAGAAAATGCTGTTCCACTTTGCTCCGTCGTTTACCGGTGTGTAATGTAAGGGATGGGATAGCGACTGGTCCATGGGGCCATCGCCCCGCCAGCCGGATGCAATAAATGCCGGCGCGCCCGCGATTCCTTGGGTGGTATCTTTGCGTTGATCGGCTCCAAGCGTGTCACTTGGCGCTCGCGTGACTACAATAGAGTCATCCCCCCCTTGACAATTTGCGTCAGAATTACCAAGCCCCATTATGGGGCGGTTTCGATCAGCGTTCTTTTCATGGTGTGAGTTCGAGAAACGATATGGCGTCACGAGCACGTTCGGCGATATGGTTGCAGACATCTGTCGTGGCATTTGCGCTGCCTGCCGCGCTGATCATTCTCACCGCACTTGACGTTAGGGCGCAATCCAACCGCCGCCTGGTGTCGCAGGAAGAGGCGCGACATTTGGGACTGGAGCGCGCCTGGTTTGCGCAGGTGCGGCTGGACCGCGCACGCAACCATGTCGAGAGGGCCGTGCTCACCGGCGACCGATTGACTGTGCTCACAAGCGCCGGGATAGTGCACGAGTTCAATGCACTCACAGGCGAGACGCTGTGGATCGCGACGATCGGCAATCCTAATTATCCCAGCCTCGGTCCCGCGGCGAATGACAAATTCGTGGCATTAGTCAATGGGTCGACTCTGTTCGTACTGGACCGCATCGATGGCCGACCGGTGAAAATGCGGCCAGTGGGCGGCGCGCCTGGTGCAGCGCCAGCCCTGACGCGCAGCTTTGTGTTTGTGCCGCTGGTCAATGGACGCATCGAAGGATATCCACTCAGCGAGAAAATATTCACACCGTGGTACTATCAATCCTTCGGCCGGGCAATGGTGGCGCCGCTGGCCACGGCCGACATCCTCGTTTGGACGACCGATACAGGCCATTTATATGTGGGATACGTTGAGGAAGATCCGGGCGTGCGGTTTCGACTGGAAACGGGCAGCGAAATCATCGCCCCGCCCTCTTACCGCAAGCCGTTTATCTTTGCGGCATCAGTTTTCGGCGACATGTTCGCCATGCACGAGTCAACCGGTGCTCGGCATTGGAAGTATGCGACGGGTTTCACCGTGAGCCGAGCGCCCGCGGCGATCCAAGATCGCGTGTTCGTCACGTCGGTGGAGCCGGCGCTACATTGCGTTGATGCGGAAACCGGCATGGGCCTGTGGGAAGCACCCGGCGTCGCACAGTTTGCTGCCGCCAGCCGCAACCGTGTCTACGGCGTCGACGACTTCGGCTCGCTTGTCGTCCTCGATGCTACAACTGGCGCCAATGTGGGTCGCTTGCGGGGCGACGGAAGCACCAACGCGCTAGTCAACGATCAGACGGATCGCTTATACCTAGTGTCCCGTGAAGGCGCGGTGCAGTGCCTGCACGAAATTGGGGCGAAGCAGCCGCTGTATCACGTGGCACGGGAGCCTGAGACGCCGCCGGCAGAAACAGCTGAAGGCCAGCCGGCCGACACAGCGACAACTACTGAGGAGCCTGCAGCCGACGCCCAGATGCCGGCTGAAACCGAAGATGACGATCCCTTCGGAGCGGATGAGGGAATCGATGCTGACGCAGAAGCCGCAGCAGAAACGGAAAGTGAGGCCGAGGCGGAAATGCCGCCCGACGATGCCGCCGAGGGCGACGATCCGTTTGAAGGCCTTGATAATTAAGTGTTGCTGTTCGGCAGCCGCGCGCGTGCTTTTTTACGGAACTCTTGGTTCACCATTTTTCTTGGGCGGTGATCGCGAGCACGGTCGTCCAGCATTCATCCTCGGGCGACAAGCGTTTTTTCTGCCCGGCGCTGATCGCTAGCGGCACGTGCACAAATTCATCATGCCACAGGCCGATCAACATGTCGGTCTTTCCGGCCATCGCCGCATGCGCGCCATTGCGGGCCAAGCGCTCGCATAGCAGGCTGTCGTCCGTATTTGCCGGGCAGCTGCGAATGATATAGCTCGGGTCAAAGTATCTCACATTGATGGGCAGTTTTTTCTGCCCGAAGTGCTCGGTAATCCGCTTTTTGAGAAACGCCCCGATGTCGGCCAGCTGCCGATTGCCCGATGCGTCGTAGGTCTCTTCGTGCTGGGGAATAAGATCCTGGCCCGCGCCTTCCGCCACAACGATGACGGCATGCTGCCGGGCTGCCAGTCGGCGCTCGAGTTTTGCCAACAGGCCGTCCGTTCCCTCCAGCTTGAAGGGCACCTCGGGAATCAGTGTGAAATTCACGTTGCCGCTGGCGATGGTTGCGGCGGCTGCTATAAAACCGGCCTCGCGCCCCATCAGCTTCACCAGTCCGATTCCGTTGAGCACGCCGGTTGCCTCGGTGTGGGCTCGATCGATCACTGTGTCGGCTTCGGCCACAGCCGTGGCAAAGCCGAACGTGCGGCTACAGAACTTGATGTCGTTGTCGATGGTTTTCGGCAGCCCGACGACGGCGATGGGAAGATTGCGTCGGCCGATTTCCAGCGCAATTTCATGGGCCCCTTTCTGCGTGCCTTCTCCGCCGACGCAGAACAGGATGTCAATCCGCTCGCTCTGCAGGAAGTCCACCATGACGCGCACGTTCTGCGAGCCGCGCGACGTCCCAAGGATCGTTCCGCCAAGATGGTGGATTTCTTCGACCAGTTTGTTGGTCAACCGAATCGGCGGCGTGTCCGCTTGTGGGTTCAGCCCCTGGTAGCCGAAGCGGATACCGAGCATTTCTCGGATTCCGTAGTTCACGACGAGCTCGAAGAACAGCGTGCGAATGATATTGTTGAGGCCAGGGCTCAGACCGCCGCAGGTAACAATGGCCGCGCGCGTTTCGGCGGGGCTAAAGAAAAGATGCTCGCGCGGGCCGGCCAGCTCGAATGCCACGTCCGATGGCGTTTTTCCGGCCCGAAAACAAATCTCGTACAACATGCGGGCATCGTCGAGCACAAAGTCGCCCACGCCGTCGCCGGGCACCGTCGACATCGGCAGCGGCGAACGCACGCGCCGCTCGCCCAGCGTACGGACAATCAGATCGTCCTGAGTTATCATGCGAGTCAGCATAGCAACTAGCGTGCGATGGGTCGAGTTTCACCAATCGCACGTGTAATATGAGCGCGTTTTCCATGAGGGCAGTGGGCCAAGTGAGTCACCAGGCCGCGATAGTCAGTCTTAAGAAAGTTCTTCTGCACCAAGCAGGCGAAGAGTTGATGCTAGGTAAACTTTCTGGGGTTGTTGCGGTGCAGTAAAGCTGCAGGGCCCGCTTCGCGATGGCAAGCGCCGCCAACCCTGCCTTTGGACTCTTACTTGTTCGCGCCACGCATTTCTTATGAATGCCTGCGATACGTCGGTTTAGCTATCAAAACCAGTTTTCTACAGAGCCACACTGAGCGATTATGATTGGACTAGTTCTTTTTCCTCGGCGTTGTTTACGACGGCAGGCTTCTTCATTCGGCTCGCTACGCACCAAAACAGCACGAGCCCAATCAAAGCCCCGACTGCGTCGCCCAATAAGTCCCAGAGGCTGGCTTGCCGTCTCACGAAGGATTGCGTCCACTCGTCAATGGCGCCGTACACAACGAGCAGAATCCACGCCAAAGCTAGATGGCGCAGTCCCAGCGGGCCGGCCGATAATTGCCACGCCGTCGCCAGCAGCAGCGCTAATAACGCAAAGGCGGTGACGTGCACGAACTTATCCATCGAAGCCCAGGGCAATCCGGCCAGATCACTGGGGATGTGCGTCGTTACAAAGAGCGCGAGCCAATAGAGCGCGAGCGCGAGCTGCCACACCAGCGCGTACTTCAAAAACTTTTGAAAGGGCTGCTGCATAAAAATCGCCAATTGCCAGTCGGGTCAGGCAATAGTACGTTGGAAGCCCTACAGCGAAAGCCCAAAAACCTTCCTTGCGGCCGCGCTCGGCAATCGTGCCCGATTTGCGACAAATTACCATCGTATCCGGCGGACAAACGGGTGCCGACCGCGCGGCCCTTGATTTTGCCATCGAGCACGACATTCCGCATGCCGGCTGGTGCCCGCGCGGGCGGCCCGCCGAGGACGGCATCATTCCCGCGCTGTATCGCCTGGCGGAAACTCCATTGCGAAAATATTCGCAGCGGACCGAGTGGAACGTGCGCGACACCGATGCGACGGCGGTGTTCAGCATCTCCCCCAATCCGGCCGGAGGAACGGCGCTAACGCTTGCGGTCGCGCGCCGGCTTGAAAAACCGTGGCTTCATCTGTGCCGCGACACGGCAAGCATTGCGGAATCGGCGGCGCGGCTGATCGAGTTTCTCGATGAACACCGCGTGCGCCGGCTCAACATCGCCGGACCGCGGGCCTCGCAAGAACCCGGCGTGGCCGCCTTCGTACGCGACGTGCTGCAGACGGCGCTGGCCAACTCTAGCCCGAAGCGTTAGCGAGGCAGTTTTTGCGCCGTTTTCCTCGCTTACGCTTCGGGTTGGTGCGTCTATCGTCCTGCGCATGCTAGCGGTGCCGGCTGGTGTGAAACCTTGCCGGTCAGGCGAAGTCCTCCACGTGGGGTAAGCATTGCGATTGCACAGGCGCAAACGCCGCGCCGCGCTGCGCTCGACTTGTAACGAATGTAGCGGCGATACCAGTTGTAGGACCGCCGAGTCGAAGGCTTGTACTGATTGTACGGCTTGAAACGTTTGTGCCGGAGCTGTGAGTGGGCTGCGTCCAAACGTGCCAGTACCGGCACGCGGCTTCAAGGAGCGACGAATGAAATTCTCCGCGATGCAAGCACACCTTGTGTTGACGAGCCTGCTGCTGTTCGGTTCGAACGCCTCGGCCGGCGAGCCGGAGTTTTTTGAAGTCGAACGGCGCTTCGCCGCGATCGAGCAGCAGATCGCCGCGCGCTACCCCGTACAGCCGGCGGCATTCGTGCCAGAAGACGAGCTTCGGTCGACACATCTTCCGGCGCCGAACGAGCTAGCCGATCCGCCGGAGATCGAATCGCCAGTCGCTGCCAACTGCAGTTGCCGGGAAGAGGGCGCTTGCGATGGAGAGTGCGGGTGCCAGGCGATTCACGGCGTGTATTTTGTCGAGGTTCAGCACTTGTGGCTGCGGGCCCACGTGATGGAAAACGCGATTGGCAAACTTTCGGAGCGGTACGAATACTCGCCGCGGTTAGTGATGGGCTACGAGGACAGGCATGGTATCGGGGGCCGCATACGATACTGGCATTACGACCAATTAACTGAGAACCTAACGACGCCCTCCCTGCCGTTGCGCCTCGAATTCGACGTGATCGACATCGAAGGTACCAGCCGTTTCGGAACCGAGCGCGCCGAGCTGGTCGTGGCCGGCGGCTTTCGCTGGACCGACGCACGAATCACGCTGGCCGACGTGCCTGTTGCAGCCGATATGCCGGGCATCACTTTCGCGGCCGACTTGCGCGTGATCCTATGCCGCGAGCGCTGCTGGGAGTGGGCCAGCATCGCGGGCGCCCGTTATTCGCTCATCGGCGGCGACTGGGAGGGCGGCCCCAACGGGTTCCTGGCAGCCAACCACGACGATAATCTCACCGTTACCGAGTTTTACGGCGGCTTTGAGCACATTCACCATTACAAGGGCTACGACGCGTTCGCCCGCATCTACTTCGAAGTCCAGAATTGGCGCAGCGACGTGGCCAGCCAGACGGCCGGCGGCGACTCCATCAATTTCATGGGCCCCGGCGTGCATTGCGGCATGATTTTCTAGGGTTGCGCAGCGATGGGCTGTGGAGGCCTCTTCGAGGCCGATGGAACTTCGAGACTTCTTACGGCCCATCGGCGTCAGAGATGCCTCCCACACTTGCTTGCCGACTATCGACGGCCGACTGCCAAGCGTGTTACCTTGACGTGTCGATACTGCGTCACGTCCAGCGCAACGGGACACGGCAATGGCTCTCGAAATCTCTCCCCAGCAAACTCGCATCGGCTGGATCGGCACCGGCGTGATGGGCCGCTCGATGTGCGGCCATCTGCTTAGCGCGGGCTACAAAGTCACGCTTTTCAATCGCACGAAGTCGAAAGCGGCAGAGCTGCTGGATCGCGGCGCCCGCTGGGCCGATTCGCCGCGCGACGTGGCCGCCGCGTCCGACATCATGATCTCGATCGTCGGCTATCCGGAGGATGTGCGCTCGGTACTGCTCAACGACGACGGCGCGCTGGCCGGATCGAAAGCCGGCAATGTGCTGGTGGACATGACCACGAGCCGGCCGTCGCTTGCCGTTGAAATCGCCAGGCGGGCGGCCGAGCGCGCTGTGGCGAGCGTTGACGCGCCGGTCTCCGGCGGCGACGTGGGAGCGCGGAACGCCACGCTTTCGATCATGATCGGCGGCGATGTGAACGTCGTTGCCGCACTGGAGCCCATCTGGCGGGCGCTTGGCTCGAAATGGGTTCGCCAGGGCGGCCCCGGCGCCGGCCAGCACACGAAGATGGTCAACCAGACGCTCATCGCCACGGGGATGATAGGCGTTTGCGAAGGGCTGCTCTATGCTTACAAAGCGGGACTCGATCTGGACACAGTGCTGGAATCCGTGGCGTCGGGTGCCGCTGGAAGCTGGTCGCTTTCAAATTATGGTCCGCGCATGATGGCCGGTAACTTCGACCCCGGCTTTTTTGTGGCCCACTTCCTCAAGGACATGGGAATTGCCCTGGAGGAGGCCCGGCGGATGAAGCTGTCGCTTCCCGGTTTGGCGCTGGCCGAGCAGCTCTATCAGGCGGTCGCCGCCCAGGGGCATGATCGCAAGGGCACGCACGCCTTGATGTTAGCCCTTGCGCAGATGTCCGGAATTGACTGGGCTGCGCGCGGCGAAAAACGGCGTTAAGGGTCAGGAAAACTGGGCTAGGTGCCTGGGGCGCTCGTCGGGAAGAACAATACCGGCCTGTAGCGAACGAATAGACTGGTGGCATTGTTGTTGCGGCGGATCGTAGTCCGTAGCCACTAGACGCTGACGCGCCGCTGGACCATATTTAGTGGCATACCCCGACAATCGGGTGCGAGTTTTGCTCACCATTTCAATTCAGGAGACCTGGCGATGAGAAGTTTGTTTGCGATGCTGATCATGATGGCCGCCTTGGTCGTCGCGGGATGCAACGACGACGCTGCCGATAACGGCACCACGACGACCACCACTGGTACCGGAACCGACACGACGACAACCGACACCACGACAGACACCGCGCCTGCCAACGGCGCCACGGACAATCCGTAATCGATGTCGAGGTGATTTGGATATTGAATGCCGCGAGCCAACGCCGCCGGTCCGGCGAGCGATTGGCTTGCGGCTTTTTTTATTTCGGCACACTCAGCAAGCCGGCCGGCACGACTGAGCTCGCCGAAGTCCGCCCCGGGAGGCTCATTCCTTCGGCAGATGATGCCCGAGCTTGTCGCGCTTGGTGGCCAGATAACGAGCGTTGTGTTCGTTCATGGGGGGCATGATGGGAATCTGGTCGACGACCTCCAGGTCGAAGCCGCCGTAGATGAAGGCGTCGGTCTTCTTCGGATTGTTCGTAAGCAGGCGCACCTTGCGCAGGCCCAGGTCCTTGAGCAGCTGGATGCCCACTCCGTAGTCGCGCGGATCGACCTTCCAGCCGAGGGCCACATTCGCTTCTACCGTGTCGAGTCCCTGGTCCTGCAGCTGGTAGGCCTTGATCTTCTCGACGATGCCGATGCCGCGCCCTTCTTGCGGCAGATAGACGAGCACGCCGGTGCCCTCACTGCGGATCATGTCGAGGGCCATGTGAAGCTGGTCGCCGCAGTCGCAGCGCAGCGATTCCAACAGGTCGCCCGTGAAGCAGGATGAGTGCAGCCTGACAAGCGGCGCCGCAACGCGCGTCGGATCACCCAGCACGAACACCAGCGGCTGCTGCGACTCATACTTCACGCCGTAGGCGATAATCGTGCCGGTGCCGTATTTCGTGGGAAGACGGGCTTCGGCCTCGCGGTAAACGAGTTTTTCGCGCACGCGGCGGAAGGCGATGAGCTCTTCAATCGAAATGATTCGCAGCTTGAAGCGGCGTGCAAGTTCGAGCAGCTGGTCGCGATTGGCCCGGTCGCCCGATTCGTTGAGGATCTCGCACAGCATTCCGGCCGGTAGGAGCCCAGCCATGCGCGCGAGGTCGACAGCCGCTTCGGTGTGCCCGGCGCGCCGCAACACGCCGCCTTCCTTGGCTACGAGCGGTTGCACGTGGCCGGGTCGCGTGAAATCGGCCGGCTTGCTCGCCGGGTCGCATAGGGCCTGGATCGTGCGCGCCCGCTCGGCGGCTGTGATGCCGGTTTTGATCGAGCGATGGTCGACTGTCACTGTGTAAGCGGTGCCGAGCGGAGCCGTGTTCTGGCCGACCATGAGCGGCAATTCGAGCCGCTGGCTGACTTCCGGCAGGATCGGAATGCACAGCTGCCCGCGCCCGTGCGTAATCATGAAGTTGACCACTTCTGGCGTTACCTTTTCGGCAGCGCAGATGAAGTCGCCTTCGTTCTCGCGGTCCTCGGCGTCGACGACGATCACGATCCGTCCTTCGCGGATCGATGCTACGGCTTCGTCGATAGTGGAAAACGGGCTGCTCAATGTTGAGCTTTCGAATATGGCGATTTGGCGGTCGAGTTGCTGAGTGGCGATAACGATCTCTATTATAAGGGACTGGCCGGGGGTGGGGACGCCCCTGGCAAAATCATGAAACGGCAGCACGTATGAGCACCGCCCCACAATCTACGGCCCTGGCCCCACTGGGCCGCGAGGAATACATCGAGCAAAGCCACTTCTTTCGCGCTCTGGGCGAGCGGCTGGCCGAGGAGGTTCCGGCTCAGGAGGTTTTGGCATCGGTCCGCGAGGAAGTGCTGGCCACGACGAAGCTCCCGCTGGCCATCGATTTTCTCTTGGGCGAGCTGCGGCACGAAGGTTTTTTGGGCCCTGCGTTGGCGCTTTTGCCTCATTACTTCACTCCGTTTCAGGCTTTTGTGGTTCAGGAGTCAGAGAACGCGCGGCTGCGATTCGATTTGCGCGTGGGATTGGAGATTCTCAGCCGAGAGGCCGAATACCGTGCCGGTGAGCCGACTCGTGAGGGGATTTTTCTCTATCAATTTGAGGCGCTGTGCCGCAACCGGCTTGGTTACGACCGCGGCCTGGAAGCGGTGGCGCGCGATCCAGCATTCGATGACGTGTGGCGCGAGTGGATTCGTAAGGTGCGGCGGCAGATTGGCATGGTGGACATCGCGGATTTGATTTACGTGCACAGTGAGTACTATTGGCAGCGGCAGAAGAGAGGAAATCCGCCGCGAGCCGGGGCATCCTCGCCCCCGGCAGTTACAGAACCCGCAGAAAGCGCCGGGGCCGGGGCGGGACCTCGGCAGCCGGTCTTACCGAGTGTCGGGACGACGGCTCGCTCGGAAGAGGACGATCGCGTTGTCTTATTCGGCGAGCGTGAAGGGCGAATCGCGCTGGCAAATCGTCGCAAAGACCCGCTGTTTTTGTTTTCCTCGCTGCATCGGCAATTGGGCTATCCTGAAGTGCCGCGTCAAAAGCCGGCGGAGAAGGAACAGGCGCTGCTGCCTCAGCTAGCTCGCAGGCTGGAGCAGTTGGAGATGCGCCTGAAGCTTTTGGAAGAGGATCAGCGTGGCGAAGTGGATTTGACTAAGTTCTACGAGCGGCCGCCGGAGCTCCCACCGGAATAACGCGCAAGGCCGCTCGGCTAGGTGCGCGGCAGAACTTGAGAGATATTTCCGCGAAAAACGATGAGTTCTGCGGTTCAATTCGCGCTGGGCGCGTGGTAAATTTGTGTAATCGCACTCGGCTCATGCCGCAGTACGCCCGCCACTGTGTTCTCGCGCAGGATGTGCTTTAAAGCCGAATGCGGCTTTGGTGAAAAAGCGTCGCCGTGGATTTTCAGCTTAGCCTACAGAGCGAGGGGGTCGGGAGTGCCTATCCCGACCAGCCGCTGGCAGCAAGCGCCAACGAAAGTGTTGGTCAATTGTTGCAACTATTGCGTGCGCAGCGCACTGGCGCGGTGCTCATATGCGAGGGCGAAAAACTGGTTGGCATTTTGACGGAGCGCGACGCGCTCAAGCTGATGGCAAGCGGCGCTGATCTAACGATGCCGGTGCGCGAGGTGATGTCGAGCGAGCCGACCACCATCTTGTCCACCGCCACGGTGGGCGAAGCGATCCGCGTGATGGCCGAGGGCGGCTACCGGCACCTGCCGATCGTCGACGGCGATGGCAAGCCGACCGGCGTGGTGGCGGTGCATGGGATCGTCCACTACCTCGTCGATCATTTTCCGGAAACGGTATACAACTTGCCGCCCGATCCGAAGGCCGCGCCGCGTGCGCGCGAGGGAGCCTAACTATGTCGGGCGACGCGCGATTAGAAGTTGTCTCCGGGCGAGTTTTGTCCAACAATACACATAGAGCCCACCTGGCCGGTCGCATGCTGCCGAGCATCTGCCAGAGCGACCGCGCAAACGCCCGCATGGAACAGGCGTTTTCCGACCCACCCCACGACCCTCAGGGCGGCAACTGAGGTATCAGGATCCTTTTGTCAATCATGGCTACCACCGCAGCACTAGATAAAGAAGTTCGCACCCTGGAAGAAGCCACCGTCCGCTTTTGCGGCGACTCAGGCGACGGCATGCAATTGGCCGGCTCGCAGTTCACGAACACGTCAGCGCTGGTCGGCAACGACATCGCGACGTTCCCCGATTTCCCGGCCGAGATTCGCGCGCCGCAAGGCACCCTCGCCGGTGTAAGCGGTTTCCAGGTTCATTTCTCAAGCAAGGACATTTTCACGCCAGGCGACACGGTTGATGCGCTCGTGGCGATGAATCCGGCCGCGCTGGCCACGAACCTCACCGATCTGCGCACGGGCGGCATCTTGATCGTCAACAGCGACGCGTTTGAACCCAAGGGCCTCGAGCAGGCGGGCTACGAGAACAATCCGCTGGAAGACGGCAGCTTGAAGCAGTACCGCGTGCACAACGTGCCGATGACGAAGCTCACGCGCGCGGCGGTCGAGGGCCTCGCGCTAAGCCAGAAAGAAAAGGACCGCTGCCGCAACTTTTTCGCGATGGGGCTCGTGTTCTGGTTGTACGACCGGCCCCTCGATCCCACGCTCCGCTACATCGACGAAAAGTTCGGCAAGAAGCCGGAGATCGCCCAGGCGAACACGGCCGCACTCAAAGCCGGTTATCACTACGGCGAAACGGTTGAAGCAATCAACACGCAGTTCCATGTGCCCAAGGCAAGGCTTGCCCCCGGCAAATACACAAGCATCGTCGGCAACACGGCACTTGCGTACGGCCTCATGACTGCGGCCCGATTGAGCGGCAAGCGGCTGTTCCTGGGCGCATATCCGATTACGCCGGCCAGCAGCATTCTGGAAGAGCTCGCCAAGCACAAGAACTTCGACGTGCTCACGTTCCAGGCCGAGGACGAAATCGCCGCGATGACGGCGACGATCGGCGCCGCGTTCGCCGGCGCGATGGCGGTGACCGCGAGCAGCGGGCCGGGCATCGCGCTCAAGGGCGAGGGCATTGGGCTGGCGATCATCACGGAGCTGCCGATGATCGTGATCAACGTCCAGCGCGGCGGGCCTTCCACCGGCTTGCCGACAAAGACCGAACAGGCCGATTTGTTCCAGGCGGTCTTCGGCCGCAACGGCGAATGCCCGATGCCCGTGATCGCGGCCTCGAGCCCATCGGACTGCTTCGAGGTGGCGCAGGAAGCGTGGCGGATTGCTGTGCGCTACATGACGCCCGTCATGCTGCTTACAGACGGTTACATTGCCAACGGGTCGGAACCATGGCGAATTCCGAAGTACAGCGATTTGAAGAAGATTGAAATTACGCATCCGGGCCCACAGCAGAATGGGCAAGCTTTCCTGCCTTACCAGCGCAATGAGCGGCTGGCTCGGCCGTGGGCGCTGCCGGGCACGGTCGGCTTGGAGCACCGCATCGGCGGACTGGAAAAGCAGGATGTGACGGGCAACGTGAGCTATGACCCGGCCAACCACCAGCACATGGTGAACACACGCGCCGCCAAGGTGGCAAACATCGCGGGCGACATCCCGCCGCAAAAACTCGACGGGCCGGCGAGCGGCGACTTGCTCGTATTGAGCTGGGGCGGCACGTACGGAGCCTGTGCCACGGCCACGCACGTGGTTCAAGGCAAGGGCAAGGCGGTGACGCACTGCCACTTGCGGTATCTCAACCCGCTGCCCAATGATTTGGGAGACATCTTGAAGCGCTTTAAGAAGGTGCTCATTCCCGAATTGAACATGGGCCAGCTGCGAACGATCATTCGTGCCAAGTACCTGGTCGATGCGGTCGGTCTCAACAAGGTGCAAGGCAAGCCGTTCAGCGTGGCCGAGGTGGTGGACAAGATCGAAGCCATCGTGCGCGGCGAAACAAACGATTCGCAGGTCGCCCCAGAACGGCCGGGTGACGAGATTACTTTTAAGGCGGCTCGCGAAATGGCAGCGCAAGGCGGTTAGTTCCGCTGGAAAGTGTTTTGGTCCGCTTGTGGTTTAGCCGACAATTGAACTAACACGAACGTAGACAATAGGGGGAGAATGGGAGATGGGGAGAATCAGGAAATAACACTGAATCTCCCCCTCTCCGATTCTCCCCTCTACGAAACATCAAGAACGATTTTCCATATCCAATAGGCATCGAACAACAATGAGCGTCGACCTCCCACTGCCCGTCCTCAAGCCGGCTGATTTCGCGAGCGATCAGGACGTCCGCTGGTGCCCCGGCTGCGGCGATTATTCGATCCTGGCGCAGATGAAGAAAGTGATGCCGACGCTTGGCATCCCGCGCGAGAAGATTGTGTTCATCTCGGGCATCGGCTGCTCCAGCCGCTTTCCGTATTACATGAACACGTACGGAATGCACTCGATCCACGGGCGTGCGCCCGCAGTCGCCACTGGATTGAAGGCGGTGCGGCCCGACTTGCACGTGTGGGTCATCACGGGCGACGGTGACGGTCTGTCGATCGGCGGCAACCATCTCATGCACGCCATTCGCCGTAATCTCGACATCAACATCGTCCTGTTTAACAACCGCATCTACGGCCTCACCAAAGGCCAGTACTCACCCACGTCGCCCCTGGGAAAGAAGACCAAGAGCACGCCGATGGGCGCGATCGATAACCCGCTCCATCCACTCTCAATTGCCATCGGTTGCGAAGCGACGTTCGTTGCCCGCTCGATCGACACGAACATCAAGCACCTGGGCGAGACGCTCAAGCGGGCCGCCGAGCACGCCGGCTCATCCTTCGTCGAGGTGTACCAGAACTGCAACGTGTTCAACGACGGCGCGTGGAACTACGCCACCGACCGCGACACGAAGCTCGACACGACGCTCGAGCTGGTGCACGGCAAGCCGCTCATCTTCGGCAAGAACCGTGACAAGGGTGTTCGCCTCAACGGACTGGATCCAGAGGTTGTGGAGCTTGGCAAGGGAATCTCCGAGGACGATCTTTTGTTCCATGACGAGAAGGCGCCCGAGCCGAGCCTGGCGTATTTGCTCAGCCGCATGCGGCACGAAGACGGCTTCCCGGAGCCGATCGGCGTATTCCGTGCTGTCGATCGCCCGCGGTATGATGTGATGATCAACGAGCAGATCGCGCAGGCGACGGCCGAGCGCGGCAAGGGCGACCTGGATAAACTTTTCCGCACCGGCGACACGTGGGACGTGGCGTAGGTCAGGCTTTCCAGCCTGACGCCTAAATATCGGAATTGTCAGCCTGGAAAGGCTGACCTACAGCATGATCATCTGCCCCTACTGCGACGCCGAGAACATCGAAGGCGCCGACGAGTGCGGCGAGTGCGGCGAAGCGCTGTCGTACCTTAGCGTCCGCGTTCCAGCCTCCTCCGTGGAAGGCGACCTGTTGCGCGACCGTATCGAGCGGCTCTGGCCGAAGTCGCCGTCGACCGTCACGCCTGATACGCCGGTCGGCACGGTGCTTAAGAAGATGGTCGACGAGCGGATTGGCTGCGTGATGATCGCCAAGGGTGGCAAGCTGGCCGGCATCTTCAGCGAGCGGGATGCGCTAATGAAGCTCAACACCGACGCAGCCCGATTCTTCGACCGGCCGATCTCGCAGTTCATGACGCCCGACCCGGTGACGCTCGAGACAAACGACAAAATCGCCTTCGCGCTGCACAAGATGAACGTCGGCGGCTACCGGCATGTCCCCATTCTGTTCGGCGGCAAGCTGGTCGGCGTGATCTCGATCCGCGATATTTTGCGGTATCTGACCGAGCGCATCGCGGCGCCGGGCCGGCGGTAGTATTCAATCGCGCTCCGCGACCGTTGATGGTCATTCCCACCGCAGGCGGAAATAGGCCCGGTGTTTGCGCCGGATGGACAGAGCGGCCCTATTTAATTCTGGTCGCGGCCGGCCAACCGGGTATAAATGCCGGGCCTATTAGGGCCTTAGCGGCGTAAATGCCGCTTGTCCATGGATCAACACGATCGGTGTAGACGGCTCGCGGGCCATGGCGACAATTACATTGCCATGGCATCCGCCGTTTCCCATAGTGCCACGCCTGACGTCCAGCAGGGCATCGAGAATCTGCTGGGAGAATTTCCACGCGACGCCAGATCGTCGGCGCCCATCGAGGTTCAGCAGGCGATTCATCTGGCTCGTGTGCTCTGCCGCCGTGCGCGCGAACTGCAGACGCCGCAGGAGCGGCGGCAGCAGGCGGAGCTGGATCGCATGATCCATTCGCCGCACGATCGGGCCACGCTCACGCAGCTTACGGATCAGGCGTTCCGCTCGCGGCGAGCACATCGGGCCGCCGACCAGTTGATTCACATTCTCGACGTGCAGGGCGTGCCGCGGTTCTTCAGCGCGCTCGATCGCACGCTGCTTTTGGGTTTCCAGTCGTTCGGCTCGTATCTGCCCGGCGTGGCGATGCCGTTTGTGAAGGAGCGGATGCAGCACGAGACGGCGAACGTCATCCTGCCGGCCGAGCGCGAGTTGCTGGCGGAGCACCTGCGCGCCCGCTGGGAAGAGGGCGTGCGCATGAACGTCAATGTGCTCGGCGAGGCATTGCTAGGGGAGGAGGACGCCCAGCGCCGGCTGCAGAGCTATCTGAGCCAGCTACAGCAGCCGGAGATCGAAGTCATCTCGGTCAAGATTTCCACGATTTACTCGCAGATTTCGGCGCTGGCGAGAGAGCACACCGTGTGCGTGCTCTCCGACCGGCTGGAGCTCTTGTTTCGCGCAGCGGCAAAAGCACAATTCAAGCGGCGCGACGGTACAACCGTGCCGAAATTCGTCTATCTCGACATGGAGGAATACCGCGACAAGGAGCTTACGGCCGAAGTATTCATGCGCACGCTCGATCGGCCGGGCCTCGAGCAGGCGCGGGCTGGCATCGCCCTGCAGGCCTATATTCCGGATTCATTCGGCACGCAGCAGCGGATCAACGAGTGGGCTCGCAAGCGCGTGGAGGCCGGCGGTTCGCCGGTTACGATCCGCTTGGTAAAAGGCGCCAACATGGAGGCCGAGCGCGTCGAGGCCAGCATTCGTGGCTGGCCGCAAGCGCCTTACAAAACCAAGCTCGAAACCGACGCAAATTATTTGCGGATGCTCCATGAAGGCCTGCGCCCGGAAAATATCGCGGCCGTGCGGCTGGGCATTGCGTCGCATAACTTGTTCACTCTGGCTTATGGTCTGGTGCTTGCAACGGGTGGCAATGCGCTCGATCGGGTGCAATTCGAAATGCTCGAAGGCATGGCAAATCACCAGCGGCGCGCGCTGTTCGAGCTCACCGGAAACATGCTGCTGTACGCGCCGGCCTGCCGACAAGAGGATTTCACGAACGCGATCGGCTACTTGGTACGGCGGCTGGATGAAAACACCGGACCGGACAATTTTCTGCGTCATGCGTTCAACATCCAGGTCGACAGCGCTGAGTGGCGCACGCTCGAAGAGCAGTTCGTTGCGGCATTCAATGCGATGAATAGCGCTTCCAGTGCACCGCGCCGCACGCAGGATCGTCGGACGCAAACAGCCCCCGGCTCTGCCGGGGGTTCGTACTCCACGTGCGTAAAAACCCCCGGCGAAGCCGCGGGCTGCCTGCATTTCCGCAACGAGCCCGATACGGATTGGGCACTGCCGCATCACGGCGAGTGGGCCAAGTCGATTATCGATCAATGGAAGGACAAGCACAGCGCGCACGCAGTCGACGTGCCGCTGGTGATCGGCGGGAAGGAAATTGGCAACGGCCGTCAAGCGCGCGAGTCGCACGATCCCTCACGGCCTGGTGTCGTTGTCGCGCGGTATCGCCAGGCCAATGAATCCGACATAGATCGGGCCGTGGAAACGGCTTCCGCCGATGCTGCCGGGTG
>DATFGJ010000011.1:0-6754 GCA_035249585.1 Lacipirellulaceae bacterium | reverse complement strand
TCCGCAGCGCCGCGATTTACGCTCGAGGCATGAAGCGCCGCGTGGGCACTGCCCGCCAATCTGAACTCGCTGCCAAGCTTCTCAGCGCACCCAGGCCGGTGGGCGATGCCGACGCCACGTGCTATCATGTGGTCATTGATTCATCGCGAGGGTTCGCACCGTGACCGCAACCAGGCAACTAGTTCGCGTTGGCCATAGTCCCGATCCGGATGATGCGTTCATGTTCTATGCGCTGGCCAAGGAGCGCATCGACTCCGGCCATTATGAATTCCAGCACAAGCTTGTCGACATCGAAACGCTCAACCGCCGAGCATTTAAGGGGGAGCTCGAGCTGACGGCGGTGAGCATCCATGCCTACGCGTTCCTGCACGACAAGTATGTTCTGTGCACGTGCGGGGCCAGCATGGGCGACGGCTACGGGCCGATGGTCGTGGCTTCGCACGCGATGGACGTTAACCAGTTGCGCTCGCAAAGGATCGCGGTGCCGGGCAAACTGACGAGTGCATATTTGGCCCTGCGGCTGTGCCTGGGCGTGGATTTCACGTGCTTCGAGGTGCCGTTCGATCGAATTATTCCGGCCGTGGTGGAAGGCGAGTACGACGGCCAGGCGATCGACGCCGGGCTCATCATTCACGAAGGCCAACTCACGTACGCGAAAGAAAACTTGAAACTCGTGGTCGACCTCGGCCAATGGTGGAAGCAGCGCACGGGGCTGCCGCTGCCGCTTGGTGCAAATGCCGTGCGCAAGGATCTCGGCAACGAGGCGATCCGCGACATCCAGCGCTTGCTCAAGGAAAGCATTGAATACGGCCTGGCACACCGCGAGGAAGCGCTTCGCTACGCGCTTCAATTCGGCCGCGACCTCGACCCTCGCCAGGCCGACCGATTTGTCGGAATGTATGTGAACGACTGGACGCTCGATTTTGGCCCCCGCGGCCGGAAAGCCGTCGGTGAATTCCTGGCGCAAGGCCACGAGGCCGGCGTTTTGCCGGAACTCGTAACTCCGGAATTCGTAAAATAACCGCAGAGACACTGAGCGCACGGAGGGAAGGCAGCATTAAGTTGCGGAACGAGAATTGCTAGAAACATAAATGATTCGGATACATCGGTTGGCGACTCCTAGAATCATCTCAGTGCTCTCTGTGTCTCTGTGGTGAAACTATGTCTGTTGACTGGCAAGCTCGGCTCGATGCTGCGATTGATGAGTCGACAGACCGCATGATCGCCCTGCGGCGGCATCTGCACGCTCATCCGGAGCCGAGCGGCAAAGAATTGCAGACCAGCCTACACTTGTACCAATTGTTTACCGAGAGCGGGCTTGGCGTACGCATGGGGCCGGAGGGCTGCGGCGTCGTGGTCGACAGCCGAAACCGCGCTGAGCCACAGCGCATCGCCGTGCGCGCCGACATCGACGCGCTGCGGATTCAGGACCAGAAGCGATCGCCCTATCGCAGCACCGTGCCGGAAGTGATGCACGCCTGCGGGCACGACGTGCATACTGCCACGGTATATGGCGCCCTCACCGCGCTCGACCGCTTGGAATCCGATGGTGCGCTGCCCTGGCCGGTGGCGTGGCGCGGAATCTTTCAGCCCGCGGAAGAAACCAGCCAAGGAGCGCGGGCGATGGTTGCTGCCGGGGCCTTGAGCGGCATCGCGGCGATTCTTTCGCTGCATGTCGATCCAACGCGCCCGGCCGGTTCGGTTGGCGTGCGTTCCGGCGTATTCACGGCCAGCTGCGATGAAATCAAAGTTATTGTGAAAGGCCGCGGCGGCCACGCGGCCCGGCCGCACGAATCGAACGATCCGATCGCCGCCGCGGCCGAGCTGATCAGCACCCTTTATCAATACGTGCCGCGGGCAACCGACAGCCAGGACGCCGTCGTAGTGTCCTTCGGAAAAATCTACGGCGGACAGAATGCCAACGTAATTCCCGAGCAGGTTGTGTTGGAAGGCACCGTTCGCACGCTCGATCGCAAGGTGCGGGAAAAAACCATCGCCCATATCCAGACTCTTGCCGACGGCATCGAGCAAGTTACCGGCACGAAGCTCGACGTAAGTTTTGAGACGGGCATCGGTTCGGTCTACAATGACGAAGGGCTGACGCAGCTGGTGCGAGACATAGCGACGAACTTGCTCGGATCGGAGAACGTAGTCGCCATGCGGCGACCTAGCATGGGCAGCGAGGATTTCGCGGCCTACCTGGAGCACGTGCCGGGCATGATGTTCCGCCTGGGAGCGGCCGGCGACGGGGCCCCATGGCCGGGGCTGCACACGCCCATGTTCGATGTGGATGAACGGTGTATCAACGTCGGAGCGAAAATACTGGCGCGGAGCGTGGTTCAATGGTCAAAGGAATAGCTACTAGCTTTTAGCTATTAGCTGTTAGCCAGAAAAATTCGGACAGCTAATAGCTAATAGCTAACAGCTTTTCCCATGGCCAAGATTGACTTCACTCGCAACGACCGACCGACCGTAGGCATCGAGCTGGAGCTTGGCCTGCTGGACGGCAAGACCATGGCGCTCACGAGCGCCTATGGCCTGCTCGAAACGCGGCTTGCCGCTGAGGGGCGTCTCAATGGCGAGTCGAGCAATTTCAAGCCCGAACTGATGCAATGCGTCCTGGAAATCAACACCGAGATTTGTGAAACGATCGGGGACGCCGAGCAGGATCTTCGGGAAAAGGTTGCAATTGTTGAGTCCGCCTGCGATGCCCTAGGCCTGCGGCTATGGTGGGGCGCGACGCACCCATTCTCGTCTTGGGCCGACCAAAAGATCACGCCGGACGAGCGATATTTGCAGCTGGTGAATCTATTGCAGGAAATGGCTCGCCGCCTCGTGACGTTTGGACTTCACGTGCATGTCGGCATCGACACCGGCGACAAGGCGGTCATGATCTGCGACCGCATCATGCGGCACTTGCCGACGCTGTTGGCGCTGAGCGTCAGCAGCCCATTCTGGGAAGGACGCACGACCGGGCTGCAGTCCCACCGCTCGAAGGTAATGGAGGGTCTGCCGACGGCCGGCCTGCCTACGCTCATGCGCAACTGGAGCGAGTACGTGTGGCTCGTAAATCACATGATCGACACGGGCTTCATCAACACGATTCGCGAAATCTGGTGGGATGTTCGCCCGCACCATAACTTCGGGACCGTCGAGGTCCGCGTGTGCGACATGCCGGCTAATCTCACCGACACGCTTGCCCTCGCGGCACTTGTGCAGTGTCTTGTGAAGGCACTCTCCGACGAGATCGACCATGGTACGTACCAGCACGACAGCCATCCGATGATGGTCCAACAAAACAAATGGCGTGCCGCCCGGTTCGGAAATCAAGCCAATCTCGTCGACACGGATACTTATCGTGTCCGGCCGCTGTCGCGCACCGTGGAGCGATTGGTCGAAATGCTTACGCCAACGGCCGCGGAGCTTGGGTGCGAGAATTACCTCACCCATTGCTTGTCGATGGCGAAGCAGCCAAGCGCTGCGCAACGGCAACTTGATTTGCTGGCCGAAATGAGTGATCCGCGCGAAGTAGTGAAGCGACTGACGGAAGAATCGCGAGTCAGCACAGCAGGTGACGCGAGCCGCGAGGCACGTGCAAGCACCGAGCCGCGAGCGAGGAGCTGGGAGTAAAATCGATGCCACTTATGTGAGTTCGTCCGTGGCCACTGTTACCGCCATGCCGACCGCAAGCGAAAGCACGTCGACGACGGTGCGCTTGTGCTACGATCTGCTGGATATCGCGCCGCTCTGCGGCGTGACCGACCTCACCGATGGCAAGTATCTCGACGAACGAAACGATCGGTCGGCGTATCTCGCAGCGCAAGCGCGGCAGGCTGAATATCTGTTGGATCAAGCGCTATGTGAACGCGGAACACGGCTCTTGGACATCGGCTGCGGCTACGGGCGAATCCTGGAGCATGCGGGAAGACGCAGGGCGGCAGCCGTCGGCATCACCGTGTCGCCGCAGCAGGTAGCGCGGTGTCGAAAGCGCGGGCTTGCCGTATACGAGCTGGATTACCGCGACATCTTTGGCACACCGCGCGCGAACCCACCCCTAGCCCCTCCCTGCGAAGGAGAGGAACATTCGTGGGAACATGCCTTCGATGCGATTATCGCTAACGGTTCATTGGAGCATTTCGTGCAGGCGAGCGATGCGGCGGCGGGCCGCGCCGATGCGATTTACGAAGAAATGTTCATGATCTGCCGGCGTCTCGTTGTTTCCGGCGGCCGGCTTGTGACGACGGCCATTCACTTTCGCGATGCGAACCAGTTTGATCCAGCGCAAATTCTCCGCGGTTCGGCCGCGCACCCGCGCAGCAGCCCGGTCTTTCAATATGCAACGCTGGTCGAGACTTTTGGCGGCTGGTATCCCGAGCCAGGCCAGTTGGAACGTTGCGCCACCTCATGTTTCGAGCTCATTGAAGAAGATGACGGCACACACGACTATTACTTGACGAGCGAATGTTGGCTGCGCCAGCTGAAATGGTCGTTAGTCACCAAACCGCGCGTGTGGTTCGCAGTGCTTGCTAAGTGGCGGCAACACCCACGCGACGTGTGGCGAATGCTCCGAAGTCACTTGCGGGAGCAGGCATGGTACTGGCAATTTCGTCCACCGGCGCCAATGCGACTGTTGCGACAGACGTGGCTGGCGATTTAGCAAGAATACATAGCTGGACCGTTTTGGTCCGGCGAATTCCAAGCTAAGCCGCAAGCGCCGGTACAACTGGTTGGTAGATCGGTTGCACCATACTTACAATTCGCCAGGATCGGCCGCGCTGACTTGATGATCGCCGAGAAGCTGTTTGGCTGCTTGGATTGCATGATGGCTGCCGGCAATGGCCAGGACGTCGCCCTCTTGCAGTTGCTCTTGTCCGGATGGTATCAGGACCGACTTCTCGCCACGTCGAATGGCGAGCACCGTGGCGCCGGTAAGTCCGCGCAGGCGAATATCGGCAAGCGTCTTGCCAATTGCCGGGCTGCCGGGCTCGAGCTCGACGGGTGTGGGCGAACCGAGGCCGGCGAAAATCTTGTTGGCTTGTTCCATAGAGTGATCTGTTCCGGTGGCACGGCCTTCGCGCGTTTGGCGCGTTAGCGATTCGGCCAATGCTTGAGCGGCGGCCCGCGTGTGCCCCTGGAAGTTGGCGGCGCCGCGCCAAAACGCGAACGCCAGCAGCAGCAACACGAAGAGCAGCACGGCGGCGCCACGCAACGGTGGAACGAATGGCTGCGTGATCGCCACCAGCGGCACGCCGATCAATAGAATGATCGCCAATTGCAATGTCACGATCAGCAGCCGCCGCGGGGCGGCCGCTAGATCCAAGCTTTTCGCCTCGGCCGCCGGGAACACTCGGCCCGCCAATTCGAATCCCAGGAATCGCGCTGTGCGCACCAATCCGATTAAGAACGGCGCCGCGAGCAACGCGGCGCCAGCGATCACCGCGACGCGTGTCCATTTTTCTGGAACATCGAGCTGGTCCTCGGAGAAATCGGCGATGCGTTCCGTTTCGATAGAGGCTCCAATGATGATGGCCGCCGCAAGAATCGCATCGACGATCAGCCAGCGGATGGAGCGCCGGATACGAGTGGTTTGGCCGTCCGCGAAACCGGATCGCAATTGCTCCAGCCATGACGAATAGAGCGCACCAAATGTTTGCAATGATCTGGGCAGTTTTTTGTCGACCCAAGCGGCTGTCGCCGGCGCCGCGCGGATCAACCACGGAGTAAGCAATGTGGTGATTGCAGACACGGCCACGGCAATGGAATACAGCAAATTGTCTGTAACTCCTTGAGCCATTCCGACCCCAGCGATGATGAACGAAAACTCGCCGATTTGCGCGAGGCTCATGCCGGTTTTCACCGAGGTTTGGACGCTTTGCCCCGTTAGAAAGGCGCCAAGCGTTACGGCGGAGATTTGTCCGACAACGACTACAACTAGGAACACGAGAACAATAAGCCAGTGTTGAGCTATGGTAGCTGGATCAATTAGCATTCCTACGGACACGAAGAAAATTGCCGCGAAGATGTCGCGCACCGGCTGCACGAGATGCTCGACGGACTTTTCCACGCCCGATTCCGCGACAAGACTCCCCGCGAGAAAGGCGCCAAGCGCAACCGAATAACCAAACGTGTGTGCCAAGACGGCAAACCCGAACGCTATTCCCACGCTGGCGACCACGGTAGTTTCTGAGCGCTCCAGCCGCACAACGGTCCGCATCAACCGCGGCACGATCAACAGGCCGATCACCAGCATCGCAAGCAAGAAGGCTGCCAGCCGCCCGGCGGCCTGCCCGACTTCCATTGCGGTGAGCTCTTCTCCCGAAGAGAGCGCAGTCAGAATCGTAATGAGCAGGATTGCGATCAGATCTTCGACGATCAGAATGCCGAAGACGATTTGCGTAAAATCCCCCTTAATTTGCTGCTCTTGGAAGGCCTTGATGATAATCGTCGTACTGGAGATGGCGATCACTGCGCCGGCGTAAAGGCTTTGAAGTTGCGTCCAGCCGAAGGCTTGGCCTACCAGGTAGCCCAGCCATAGCATCAGGCTGCATTGCAGCACCGCGACGAAGCCGGCGGTCGGGCCGACGCGCAGCAGTTTTGACAGGCTGAACTCAATTCCCAGCGAGAACATCAGCAGAATGACGCCCAGCTCGGCAAGTGTTTGCACGGTGCGATCGTCGGCCTCTGGACCAGGAAGATGAGGGCCGACGACCATGCCGGCCAAAAGGTATCCGAGAACGACCGGCTGCCGAAATCT
>DATFGJ010000010.1:0-7778 GCA_035249585.1 Lacipirellulaceae bacterium | reverse complement strand
GTTCACCGCTTCGGCCGTGGCTGGCGACGGCAAGCTTTATTTCACCGGCGAGGATGGGAACATTTACGTCGTCAAAGCCGGGCCGACATTCGAGCTCGTGGCCACCAACGCGATGAACGAGGTGTGCATGGCGACACCGGCCATCTCGGACGGCCGGGTTATCGTGCGAACCGAGAGCCACGTTTATGCGATCGGCGATCCGCATCCGCGGCGGGTCAAATGGAAGCGTCCATTCGTTCGAAGAAGGTGATACGCGATTCTTGGCATCGGCCGAGTTGTAATGGCTCGAAGCGGGAGCGGGGCGACAAGATTCGCGCGCTCAGCGGATTTGCTTGAAATAAAGCGCCGAAAACCCCCCTCCCCGCAAGGGAGGCAGGGAGACGAACAATTCACTTGGCGCTCGCCGGCACGTCTTCGGCCCAAAAATCTAGGACGCGCACCTCATCGACCTTGGGTCGCAATACTCGGACTGCGGCCATGTGCGCGTCGTGCGTGGCGTACTCGCGCAGTGCGTCTTCGGAATCGAACGTGAACATGAAGCAGTGGGTGAAGCCCTGGTCGTGCGTTTCCGGGCTGTTGTTCTTGCCCCATTCAAAGGCGCGAATCGCATCGATCTTTGAGGGCAAATCGGCGAGCGCTTTTTCCACTTCTCTGATATCGTCCTCCGAAGCGTCTTGGCGGAACTTGAAGAAGGCGGCGTGCTTTAGTTGTTTCTCCGCGGCCGCCTTCTGCGGCCGGCCCCAGTAATCGATGACAAACACCTTTTCGAGATGCGGGCGAAGGACTCCTCCAAACGCCTTATGATCCGGATGCGGCAAATAAACGGCCCGGCCTTCTTCGCCGTCGAACGTGAGCAGGAAGCAATGGGTAAGGTCGCCGCTCAATTCGGGCCGGCCGATGTTTTCGCCCAGTTGCATTTCGCGGATTTCCTTGATCTTCGCCGGCAACGCGCGGAACGCATCGACGACCAGGTCGACATCTTCTTTCGACGAGGAGTCCTTGAACTTGAAGAACACGGCATGGCGCAACACTTTTTTGTCATCCTCCGTTGTGGAGTCCGCTGCTCGCTCCTGTTGCGCGGCTAATTGCCCATAGCACGCTTGCTGCACATCATAGCATGCGAGCACGTTGATGACGGCTGCACCAAGAAACACTCGCACAACTGAAAAAGTCGAAACCCGCGCGTGATTGAACATGGCTGCTCCTACTTGATACTGACGTCCAGTTTGCTGGATCGCTATCGTACACTACAAATCGAACGGTTCAAAGTATCGTGGCGCTGTATAGCGGAAGATCAAATTCGCGCGTGAGGAGTATTGCGGCCGGCGCCGGCGTTATCCAGAATAGTACAGCCCACGGCCGCTCAAGTCGTTCGCAGCCGCATATGTCCGTACTATTCAGGCACTATATGAAATACGTCTTATTGATCTGGATTGTCGCCGCTGTAGCGATTCCAGCGCATGCTCACGAAGAATTGGCCGCCAATGAAATGGCCGCCGCTGCCAATAATCTCATCGCGTCGCTGACGCCCGACCAAAAAGCGGAGAGCGTGTACGCGATGGACGATGACCACCGGCTCGACTGGCATTTCGTTCCGAAGGAGCGCAAAGGGACAACGATCAAAGAAATGACGCCGCAGCAGCGACATCTCACGACCGCCCTCTTGGCCGCAAGCCTGAGCAGCAAAGGCATGGTGAAGACCAGCAGCATCATGAGCCTGGAGCAGGTGTTGCAGAAAATCGAAGGGTCGAGCCGGCGATTCTCGCGCGATCCGGAGCTGTACCACGTCAGCATCTTTGGCCAGCCCGGGCCGGGAAAAACCTGGGGCTGGCGCTTTGAGGGGCATCATCTTTCGTTGAGCTTCACGATTGCCGATGGCGCGCACATCTCGGCCACGCCTTCGATGTTGGGGACAAACCCGGCGATCGTGCCGGATGGGCCGCACAAGGGTCTGCAGATTCTCGCCGACGAAGAGAATCTGGGACGTGAGTTGGCGAAGTCGCTAACAGAATCTCAGAAGGCCAAAGCGACATTGAGTGAGAAGGCGCCGGACGACATCATTACCGGGAACCAGCGCAAGATCTCTCCGCTCGAGCCGGCTGGAATCAGTTGGGTGGACCTCGACGAGAATCAGCGGAAGCTCGTTTGGCGTCTGGTAAAAACTCATGTCGAGCGCTCGCGCGGCGAGATTGCCGAAGCCGACCTCAAGAAGATCACCGAGGCCGGGCAGGAGAAAATACATTTCGCCTGGGCCGGCGGGCTGGAGCGCGGCCAGGGGCATTACTATCGTATCCAGGGGCCGACGTTCCTCGTTGAATACGACAACACGCAGCACAATGCAAACCACGTCCACTGTGTGTTCCGCGACTTCACCGAGGATTTCGGTGAAGACCTATTGATGCGGCATTATGAGGAAGCACATAGCGGCGGCGAGTGATTGTGGAAGGCGTCTCCGACGCCGATTATGCGCATGATTCGAAAGCGCTATCGGCGTCAGAGACGCTTCCCACAATGTTTACCACACGAAACGGCTTCTAGTTATTCGATCGTCTCCGGCGGAAACTTGCCGAGCATCGTGTAGATGTTGATGAGCGCCCGGTTCATCATCTGTTCGCCCGCGCCGATCTCTGCGGGCGCCACCGGGGCGTCGCCACCGTAGCCGCCTTCGCTGGCCGCTTCGATCGTAGGGAAATACATATGGTGGCCGTTGCAGTAGCCGAAGAATAGCGTGTCGTCGACATAGGAGCGCTCCTTCAGGCGGTTGGCGTGATTGCAGAAGAATTCGCCGGAGCCTCCGACAAGCGCGAGGTTTCGATTGACGAGCACCGTGGCCAGCTCCGGCTCGATGCCGTCGCGGAACTCTTGGGCGTAATTTCGCACCAGCTCCGGAAAAAACGCCCGCTCGAACATGATCAAGAGAAGCGGGTTGTTGAAATCAACGCGGCTGGCGAATTTGAACCGGTCGACCTTAGCCTGAATTGATGGGCGCTCGGGCGTTTTCGTTTCGATCGAATGCGCGAGTGCAATGACGACGTCGCCAAGCGCTTCGCCGTATTGATTACCGTCCAGCGAGCCTCGGTTGGGACTCATGTCGCCCGAAGCGCCCGGCATGAACACGCAGTTCGTTTTCATTGATGCCTCGACCCGGTTCTGCAGCGCGCCGGGATAATCGGCCGAGAATTTCAGTATCATTGTCTCTATAGTCACCGGATGCGCTGCGAAATTTGCTATCACGGCGATGGGCTTTCCGGCCGCATCGTCGAAACGAATCACCGCCAGCATCGGATCGGTCGGCTTGGGCGTGCGCTTGGTGTGGCGGTTGCGATTGAGTTCAACGTTTTTCTTGGCCACGCCGATGCGCGCGGGCACGGCGCTGCGTTTTGCCTCAACGATGGCTTCGATCAATAGCTCTGGAAGCCGCTTCGAGTAGGCCACGGCATCATCAAATTTGCCTTTTCCAAATCCATCGCGGTCAGTGAGCTCGATCACGGGGCCGTGGTGCGTGTGGCTGCCGGCGATCATGACGTGCCCAACGCCGGCTTTCTCGGCCACGGCTTTGCGAATCTGCTCCATCATCGCCGCCGTCGGCCCGCGGCCGATGTCCATGCCGACAATTGCCAGCCGCTCGTCGCCGGCTTCGATGACGACGACTTTCGCTATGAGCGGGTCGGCCGTGCCTTGGGAGAGCATGGCGTGCCGCGCGCCATAGCCCCACATCGGCGTGGCGGCTTGCGGCGTGATATCGCGTTTGGCAAAGCCGACATTAAACTCCGCCTCGTCTGCGATCGCCGGCGCAGCGACAGTCGGACACAAAACGCAGATGATGAACGTTCGCAGCATGATAATATCCCTGAACAAAGATGTTCCCATTTAAGTGGATGCGCTAGGTGGCACGAAGGGCGAATCCAGTTATCATAATGCATCGATCTCGGTGACGCCAAAATCTACGATTACGCGTGCGGACATGGCCGTGTCGCATTCAACACTCCTACGCGTCGCCATCGCATGCGCACTACTCACGCCGAGTGCTTCGGCGGCAGAGCGGGTTGATTACATCACGCATATAAAGCCGATCCTCAGAGCGCGCTGCTATTCCTGCCACAGCGCGCTTCGCCAGCGATCCGGCTTGCGGCTCGACACGGCGGCCTTGCTGATTCAAGGGGGCGACAGCGGTCCGGCCATCACGCCCGGCAAGTCGCAGGAAAGCCTGCTGGTTTTAATGCTGACCGGTGAATCTGGCGTTCGAATGCCGCCTGAGGAAGAGGGCACGGCGCTTTCGAGCGACGAGATTGCCGTCGTAAAGAGATGGATTGACGAGGGCGCAGCGGCGCCTGATGAGCCCCCGCCGAGCGGCGCGACCGATCATTGGGCCTATCGTCCGCCCGAGCGGCCTGCCATACCCGACGTACAAAACCCGTCTTGGGTCGCCAATCCCGTCGATGCTTTTCTTGCGGCGCAGCATGAAGCGAACGGGCTTCTGCCCGTCGCGCCGGCCGACAAAGCGACCCTGCTGCGCCGCGTATATTTCGATCTTATCGGGCTGCCGCCGACGCGCGACGAGTTGTGGGCGTTTCTTGACGACCAGTCGCCCAATGCGTACGAACGCGTGGTCGACCGACTGCTGGCCAGCCCGCAATATGGCGAGCGCTGGGCGCGGCATTGGATGGATGTGTGGCGCTACAGCGATTGGGCCGGCTACGAGCAGGAGGTGCGCAATAGCGCACGCCACATCTGGCGCTGGCGCGATTGGATCATTGAATCGCTCAACGCCGACAAGGGCTACGACCGGATGGTGGTGGAGATGCTCGCCGGCGACGAAATCGCGCCCGCCGATCCGGAAGTTTTGCGCGCGACCGGCTTTCTCGCGCGCAACTGGTACAAGTTCAATCGCAACACCTGGCTCGACAACACCGTGGAGCACACCGCCAAGGCGTTTCTTGGCGCGACGATGAATTGCTGCCGATGCCACGATCATAAATACGATCCGATCAGCCAGGCCGAGTATTACCAGTTTCGCGCGATTTTTGAACCGCACGACGTGCGTACCGATCGCGTGCCGGGCGAGCCTGATATTAATAAGGATGGGCTGCCGCGAGCCTGCGATCTAAAGCTGGACGAACCGACGTATCTCTTCGAGCGCGGGAACGAACTGCGGCCGGACAAGGAGAACCCGCTTAAGCCCGAGGTGCCCGCCGCGTTGGGTGGATCGCTAGAGATCACGCCGGTCGAGCGACCAATACTGGCGCGATATCCGGCGCTGCGTGAATTTGCAATTGAGGAAGATCTGGCGGCCGCCACTCGGCGCGTGGCCGAATGCGAAGCATCGCGAGCGAAAGCGCAAGCCGCCGTCGCCGAGGCGCAAAAGATGGACAGCGAGGCGCCCGCGAAGGAGCAGGCCGTGACGGCGGCTGTTGACGTCGCGGAATTGGAATCAATGAAATTGTCGACCGCTTGAGCGGCGCAGGCTGCATTAACCGCTCGGATTGCCGCCGAAAAATCAAAGTATGGATTGTCCGCTGGAAACAATGAGCAACTTGCGTTCGCGGCCGCCAAGGCGGAGCGCGAGTTGGCGCTGTGCCAGGCGCAGGAACTGCAACTTGCTGCCGTTCAAGAATTGGAGCGAGTCAAAAGCGATGCGAAGCCCGACGCTCCAGCGATGAGCGAGGAAATCGTTGCAGCTGAGAAAAAAGTGACTGAAGCCGCGGCTCAAGTCGCGACGGCACACGCCGCGCTCGCTTCGCCGACGACCGACTACCAGCCGCTCGGCGAACAATTTCCCGCGACCAGCACCGGTCGGAGGCTGGCCTTCGCGCGATGGGTAACGAGCCGCAAGAACCCGCTGGCAGCCCGCGTGGCGATCAATCACATCTGGCTGCGCCATTTTGGCGCGCCCTTGGTCGACAACATGTTCGACTTCGGCCTGCGCACGAAGCAGCCCCGCAATCATGCGCTGCTCGATTGGCTGGCTGTGGAGCTGATGGATCACGATTGGAAAATGAAGCACGTCCATCGCTTGCTGGTGACATCGACGGCCTACCAGATGAAGTCGGACGCTCTCATCTCAGACAGCACGAACATTGCGCGCGATCGCGACAACCGACTGCTGTGGCGCATGAACGCGCGGCGGCTCGAAGCCGAAGCCGTCCGCGATGCGTTGTTCTATGTCGCGGGCAGCCTCAACCAGACGCGCGGCGGGCCGGACATCGATTGCCACGCGGCCGCCGACACGCCCCGGCGAAGCATCTACTTTCGCCACGCCTACGAAAAGCAGATGAAATTCCTGGAGATTTTCGACGCCGCGAGCACGAATGAGTGTTATCGTCGCTCAGAAAGCATCGTCCCGTTGCAGGCGCTGGCGCTGGCGAATAGCGCCGTTTCGATTGAGCAATCGCGAGTGTTGGCGAAATATCTCAGCGAGAAATCCTCAAGCGAAAGCGCGCCGGATAAAGTTTTCGTAGAACTTGCTTTTGAGCAAATCCTCGGTCGCGCACCTTCGGCCGCGGAGCTGAGCGAGTGCCGAGTATTTTTGACTTCCCAAACTGAATTGCTTCGCTCACCAGAAAAGCTGACGACAGTCGCAGGCGGCGCGAAAGCGTCGACGCTGCCGTCGGCCGATCCCGCCCAGCGCGCGAGGGAAAGTCTCACGCACGTGCTATTTAACCACAACGACTTCGTAACAGTGCGCTAGCAGCAACTACCAGGTGTTTTGGAGACCGCGCATGCATCACTTCAAACAACACAATTCGTTCTGCGGCCGGATGCCACGGCGGGCATTTCTGGCCGACCTTGGCATGGGGTTCACAGGGCTCGCGCTCGGCGCCATGCTGCATCGCGACGGCTTTGGCCAGGACGCGGCGAGCTGGGTTCCGCCGAATGGCCAGCCGCACTTTCAGCCGAAAGTGAAAAGCGTGATCTGGCTATTCATGATCGGTGGCGTGAGCCACCTCGAGAGCTTCGATCCAAAGCCGGCCCTCAATGAGTTTGCCGGAAAGTCGATTGCCGAAACCCCGTACAAGAGCGTCCTCGACAAATCGTTCATCGACGAGAACGTCCGCACGCTGGCGCCCAATTTGCGGAAGGTGCTGCCGCAGTTGTATCCGCTCCAAGTCGGCTTCCGGCGGCGCGGCGAAAGTGGCATCGAAGTCAGCAATTGGTGGCCGCACGTTGGATCGTGCGTCGACGAGCTGGCAATCATTCGCTCGATGTGGACCAACGACATCGACCACGGCGCGCAGCTGCAGTTTCACACCGGCCGCAACATGCTCGACGGCTACTTTCCCGCGATCGGGTCATGGATTCACTACGGCTTGGGCACGCTCAACGAGAACCTGCCGCAGTTCGTCGTGCTGGGCACTCCGCTGGCCGATTGCTGCGGCGGCCACGAGGCGCACCGCGCCAATTATCTCGGCCCAGAGCACGACGGCGTGCCACTTGTGGCCGACCCCACGAACCCACTCGCCTTCGGCCGGCCGACCGCAGGATCTTTTCGTGAAGAGCAGCAGGCCGAGTTTGAGCTGCTCGATCGCTTGGACCGGCTCGCGCTGGCTCAGTACCCTGAGGATGCCGACGCGCGGGCGCGGGTCAAGTCGTACGAGCTGGCCTTTCGCATGCAGCGCGCGATCCCTGAAGTGTTCGAGTTTCAACAGGAAACCGCCGCGACGCAAAAGCTGTACGGCATGGGCAACGAAATGACGGCGCCGTTCGCGAAGAATTGCCTGGCTGCGCGGCGGCTCGTGGAGCGCGGCGTGCGATTCGTGCAGGTGTATCATGGCGGCGTC
>DATFGJ010000009.1:0-16711 GCA_035249585.1 Lacipirellulaceae bacterium | reverse complement strand
TCGGCGAGTGCCGCACGCACGCGCGTTCGAAGCTCTTTGCGCACGAGGCGGCTGCCGGGGCCGAGCTGTTGGGTGGCCAGTCGTTCGGCAAGCTGAAGGATCGATTCGTCGGAGACCCGCCCGCGCCAGTCGTCCTCCTCGCGCGAGACGCTGCGTTTCTTGGTGCGGATGTGGTCGCGGTGGAGGCGGGCCAGCTCGTCCCAGGCGAGCTGACGCAGCCAGGGATAGAACTGCTCAGGTGGTTGTTGGAAGGCGACCATTTTTTGAGCGGCCTCGGCCAGCACGCTTTGCACGACGTCCGACGGATCGAAGCGAGCCTTCAGGCGTGAATCCATGCGCACGGCGACCATGCGGCGGAGCTGCGGCCGAAATTGGGCCAACAGCTGTTCAATCGCCGAGCGGTCCCCGCCAATTGCCCGCAAGACAAGCTGCCTGGTCTCCGCGCTGGACGGGTTCATGCCAGGCGATCTCCTCTAAGACTAATCCCACAAGTGGGTGGGAAAAGTTTCAGGCCGGCCCGCAATTGGGCTGTGCATGAGACGAATATACAGGAAGGAGGACCCTTACGCGTGAAACTGCGGTCGCTCAGGCTCGCGGGTTGCGAGTGATTACGATTTAGGCTCGTGGATGGTAAGCTGCGACCGGTAAACCAAGTCAATTTGCGGTGGCCTCGCGTGGCGAGCATCTACGAACTGAAGCCGCGTTTTCAGGGATTGCTGCGGCCGGCCACGGGCTGGCTGGCAGGGAAGGGCGTTACTGCCAACCAGGTCACCATCGCCGCGCTCCTGTTGTCGGCAGCGACCGGGGCTCTCGTCGCGCTGTTCCCCGAATCGCGCGCCGTGTTGGTTCTGGTGCCGGTCGTGCTGCTGGTGCGAATGGGGCTCAATGCCATCGACGGCATGCTTGCGCGCGAGCATGGCATGAAATCGCGGCTTGGCGCGGTGCTCAATGAATTGAGCGACGTGTTGAGCGATGCGGCGCTTTATCTGCCGGTTGCATTGGTGCCGGGCGTGCCCGCGGCGCTCGTTGTGGCGGCCGTAGTTTTAGGGATCATCAGTGAGATGGCTGGCGTGGTGGCCGTTCAAGTCGGCGCCCGTCGCCGTTACGATGGACCGTTCGGCAAGAGCGACCGCGCGTTTGCGTTCGGACTGATCGCGCTGCTGCTTGGCTGCGGCGTAAGTGCGGGTCGGTGGCTTGATGTAGTCCTGATCGTAATGATTGGGTTGTCGGTGGTGACGATCTTCAATCGGTCGCGTCGGGCACTGCAAAACAGTGTCCGCGTCGGGCCAAACGATTCGTAACTGGGAGGCGGTGCCCCACATGAGCCAGAGTGCCATAGCCGAACGCCCGCCAGCTACCCGCACGGCCACAGAGCACACGTTCGGCACGAGCGACGGTGTTGAGCTCTTCTTTCGCGCGTGGGCGCCGGCGGGAGAATCGCGCCGAGCCGTGGTGCTCTTCCACCGTGGGCACGAGCACTCGGCCCGCTGGCAGGATTTCGTGGAACGGATCGGGCTGGACGATTTCTGGTTCTTTGCGTGGGATGCCCGCGGGCATGGCCGGTCGCCCGGCGAGCGCGGCTACGCCGAGAGCTTCGGGCGGATGGTGCGCGACGCGGACGAATTTGTCCGTGGCCTTTCCGGACAATTCGACATCGCAATCGAGAATATGGCGGTGGTAGGCCAGAGCGTTGGGGCCGTTCTGGCGACCACATGGGTGCACGACTATGCGCCCCCGATTCGCGCGCTGGCGATTGCCACGCCGGCGCTGCGCGTGAGGTTGTATGTGCCGCTGGCGATTCCCGGGCTGCGGCTGCTGCGCCGCTTCAAGCCAAAGTCGTTCATCCGCAGCTACGTGAAGCCGAGGATGCTCACGCATGACGAGGAGCAGGCCCGGGCCTACGCCGCCGACGTGCTCATTTCGCCGCAGATCGCGGTGAACATCCTGCTCGATCTTTATGACACGTCGAAGCGGCTGGTCGCTGACGCCGGGGCAATCACGACGCCGACGCTGCTGCTGGTTTCTGGCCGCGATTGGGTCGTCGATAAGATGCCGCAGCACGAGTTGTTCGCGCGGCTATCGTCGCCCAATAAAGAGAAAGTGATTTATCCCGAGTTCTTTCATTCGACGTATTGGGAAGCACAGCGGCAGCGGCCAATTGACCGCACGCGAGAGTTTATCTTGTCTGCGTTCGAGAAGTCGGCGGCGCCGGTCCCGCTGCTGGAGGCCGATAAGGCGGGCTACACCAAACGGGTTTTCGATCAGTTGGAGTGTCCGATGCCGATCACCTCTCCGAAGTCGTGGAGCTTTGCGGCGCAGCGCATTTTTTTGCGGACGGTTGGCCGGCTCAGCAAAGGAATTCGCATCGGCTGGCAGACAGGGTTTGACTCGGGCCAGTCGCTGGACCACGTCTATCGCAATTCGCCGGATGGAACGTCGATCCTGGGCCGATGGATTGATGGTTTCTATTTGAACTCGCCGGGCTGGCGCGGCATTCGGCAGCGGAAGGTGCATCTTCAGCAGCTGCTGGATGAAGCCATCGAGCTCGTTCGCGGCCGGCACCGTGCGATCCACATCCTGGACATCGCGGCCGGTCCCGGGCGCTATGTGCTGGATACGATCGCGCGTCAACGCGATCGCGGCGTCGAGATTTCGGGCACGCTATGCGACCGCGACCGCGGCGGCCTGGCAGCCGGCCGGGAATTGGCCGCATCGATGGGAATCACGTCGGCGACGTACCGCGAAAGTGATGCGTTGGATGCCGATGCGATCGCCGCCATCCAGCCGCGGCCAAACATCGCTATCGTTTCCGGGCTGTATGAACTGTTTCCGAGCAACGCGCCGGTGCGTGAATCGCTGCGCGGCTTGGCGGCGGCGGTCGAACCGGGCGGGCTTTTGATCTATACGAATCAGCCCTGGCATCCGCAGCAGGAAATGATTGCCCGCGTGCTGCCGAACCGGGACGGCGAGCCGTGGGTGATGCGCTGCCGCACGCAGGGCGAGATGGATCAATTGGTGGCGGCTGCTGGCTTTGAGAAACGGCGCATGTTGATTGATGACGAGGGGATCTTTAGCGTTTCCTTGGCTGAAAGGCGCTGATCGAGCCTGCCCGCGCCGGTGATCTATGTCTTTTAAGCATCTGAGCCCGGCAATCGGATGGACATTTTTGGCGGTTGTCATCGCGCTGGCGGCCGCGACTGCCGCTGTCTGGCGATTGTCGCGCCGCAAGCCAGTCGACGAGTACCGCGAGCTGACGCTGCGCGTGCGCACCTGGTGGATGATTGTCGTCCTGTTCGGCGTTGCGGTGTTGCTCAATCGAGTGGGCGTGCTCGTGTTCTTCGGATGCGTCAGCGTGCTTGCTTTGCGCGAGTATTTCTCGCTGGTTCCGCCGCGTGCCGGCCGGTGGCCGATTTTGTTATGGGCCTATCTCAGCATTCCACTGCAATACTATTGGATTCATCTGGAATGGTACGGGATGTTTATCATTTTCATCCCGGTGTATCTGTTCTTGCTGCTGCCGACGCGACTGGTGCTGGCCGGCGTCACGGAGGGCTTTATCCAATCGGCGGGCGTGCTGCATTGGGGCCTGATGACGACGGTGTTCAGCATCTCGCATGCCGCGTACTTGTTGGTGCTGGAACCGGGCAGTGCTCCGCGCTGGGAGCCGCATTGGTCGTTTGGCGCAAGCGCTGCTTCGGCCGGCGCTGGCTTGCTGCTGTTTCTCGTGCTGCTCACAGAGCTGAACGATATCTTTCAATACATGTGGGGAAAGAGCTTTGGTCGAATTCGGATCGCGCCACAGGTGAGCCCGCGGAAAACGCTGGCTGGCTTCTTGGGGGGCGTGGCGACGACCACGGCGTTAGCGGCTCTCGTCGGACCGCTGCTTACGTTCATGGACTGGCGGGCGTCGATGCTGGCCGGCCTCGTGATCGGCCTGGCCGGTTTTGCTGGCGATCTCTCCGTGTCGGCGATCAAGCGCGACCTGGGCGTTAAAGATTCGGGAACCACCTTGCCGGGCCACGGCGGCATATTGGACCGCATCGATAGCCTGACTTACACGGCGCCGCTGTTCTTCCACTATGTGTGGTATTTCTACGGATAGCACCGGTTGAAACCCGGCGTCGTAGACGCCGGCAACAGAAGCGGCCAGACGCCGGGGTCACAGACACCGGCTACAGTCTATTGGTCGGCGATCGTGCGTTGCTTTTGTTCGCCGAGGCCTTCGACGGAAAGGCGCACAGTCTGGCCGGGACGGAGATAGATGGGAGCTGGCTTTTGCGCCATGCCGACGCCGGAAGGCGTGCCCGTGGTGATCATGTCGCCCGGGTGGAGCGTCATGAATTGGCTCAGGTAGCTGACCAGCTTGGCGACCGGAAAGATCATCGTGCGTGTGTTGCCGTTCTGGTAGCGGCGGCCATCGACTTCGAGCCACAGCGCAAGGTTCTGCGGGTTGGGGACTTCGTCTTTCGTCACAAGCCAGGGCCCGATAGGGCCGAACGTGTCGCAGCCTTTTCCTTTGTCCCAGGTGCCGCCGCGCTCGATCTGGAACTCGCGCTCGCTCACATCGTGCACGGTGCAGTAGCCGGCGACGTGATTGAGGGCGTCGGCCTCGGCGACGTACTTGGCCTTCGTGCCGATGATGACGCCCAGCTCGACTTCCCAGTCGGTTTTCTTGGAGCCGCGCGGGATGACGATGTCGTCGTAGGGGCCGTTGATGCAGCTGGTGGCCTTCATGAACATGACCGGCTCGTCAGGAATCTTTGCGCCCGTCTCGGCCGCGTGCTCGCTGTAGTTGAGGCCGATGGCGATGAACTTGCCGACGCGGCCGACGCAGGGGCCAATGCGCGTGCCGGTTTCAACCAGCTGCAGTTTTTCGAGGTTGAGCGAGGCGAGCTTGTCGAGGCTTCTGGGGGAAAGCGTATCGCCGGCGATGTCGTCGACGATGCCCTCCAGGCTGCGGATGCGGCCTGCGGGGTCGAGGACGCCGGCCCGTTCGTGGCCTGACGTGCCGTAACGAAGGAGTTTCATGCGAGAGTTTAGGGTTCGGGGTTCGGCGTAACAGGGGTTCGGCGTTCAGCGTAACAAAGGTACTGAGTACATAGTACTGAGTACTGAGTACTGAGTACGAAAACCGGCTGCGCAACTCGGCGACTACCGAGTGTCCAGCATCCAGTAACCAGCATCGAGCATCAAACGAGTAGCATCCAACATGGGCATCAAATCGTCCAGCCGCCGTCGATGACGTGGATCTGGCCCGTGGTGAAGGCGGACTCGTCGGAGGCCAGGTAAACGGCCAGCGCGGCGACTTCGTCGGCGGTGCCGATGCGGCCCATCGGCTGGCGGGCGATGAATGCGGTGCGGGCCGCTTCGTAGTCGCCCTGGGCGCTGAGCCGCTCGTGGAGCGACGGCGTATCGACCGTGCCCGGGCAAATGGCGCTCGAGCGGATACCGCGGCCGACGAAATCGGCGGCGATGGACTTGGTCATGCCGATGACGGCCGCCTTCGTGACGCCATAGACGAACCGGTCCGGCACGCCCGTGACGCTCGAGGCCACGCTCGACATGTTGATGATGTTGCCGTGCCCGGCGTGGAGCATGGCCGGCAGGAAGGCGCGCGTCATGCGGTACATCGACGTGACGTTGAGGTCCAGCGAAAAAGCCCAGGCCGACTCGTCGCAATCGAGAATCGTGCCGTGATGTACGAAGCCGGCGCAGTTGAAGAGGATATCGAGGGCGCCGAGCTCGGCGGCGGCAGCCGTGATTGCGACCGGATTGCGGACGTCGAGGCGCATCGTGCGAATGCTTGATGATTCGCCGGGCAGTGCGCCGAGTGCCTCCTCATTAATATCCGTGGCCACGACGCGAGCTCCTTCGCTGGCGAATGCCAGGGCGGTGGCCCGGCCGATGCCTTGGGCGGCGGCGGTGACGAGGGCCGTTTTGTTTTTCAACCGGTCGGTCATGGACGTAGGTCAGGCTTTCTAGCCTGACATGAATTTCGTCAGCCTGGAAAGGCTGACCTACGTGCTTGCCACATGGGTCCGTCGGGGAAGGAGTATTCGGCGAGGCTTGCGGGCTTCATCGTACTACTGTAACCGGGCGCGGTAGGTGGCATGTAGTGGCCGTTGCGAACGACGACTGGGTTTTCAAAATGCTCGTGCAGGTGGTCGACGTACTCGGCCACGCGGTTTTCCAGACTGGCGCCGATGCGCAGGTAGTCGACCATGATCAGGTGGTTGACATACTCGCACAGGCCGACGCCGCCGGCATGCGGGCAAACCGGGACGTCGAACTTTTTGGCCAATAGCATCACGGCCAGGCATTCGTTGACGCCGCCCAGCCGGCAGCTGTCGATCTGGCAGAAGCGGATCGCCGCCAGCTGCATGAGCTGCTTGAACATCACGCGGTTCTGGCACATCTCGCCCGTGGCGATGCCGATCGGCGCGACGGCCTTGGCGATCGTCGCATGGCCAACGACATCATCCGGCGAGGTCGGCTCTTCGACCCACCACAAATCGAACTCGGCCAGCTGGCGGATATTTTGGATCGCCTCGGGCACGTCCCAGCGCTGGTTGGCGTCGACCATGAGCTTGCGCTCGGGGCCGATTTCCTGGCGCACCAGCGCCGCGCGGCGGCGGTCGTCCTCGATGTCGAGGCCGACTTTCAGCTTGAAATGGTTCCAGCCGTCGGCCATGCCTTGGCGAACGAGGCGGCGGATTTTGTCGTCGGTGTAGCCGAGCCAGCCCGCCGAGGTGGTGTATGCGGGGAACCCTGTGCGAAGCAGCTCGGCTTCGCGATCACTGCGCGTGAGGTCATTCGCCCGCACGATCGTGCCTGCCTCGGCCGGCGTCAGCACATCTGTGAGGTAGCTGAAGTCGATGGCCGCGATCAACTCGTCTGCCGGCATGTCGGCCAGCAGCTTCCACAGCGGCTTGCCTTCGGCCTTGGCGTAGAGATCCCACAAGGCATTGACGACGGCTGCGGTCGCAAGGTGCACGACACCTTTCTCAGGGCCGATCCAGCGAAACTGGCCGTCGCGAGCGAGCATGCGCCAGAATCCGGCGAAATCGGCTGCGATTTCCGCCAGGCTCAAGTCACGCAGCTTGCCGCACAGATAGTCGGCCGCCTGGACGCACAGCTCCGTGCCGCGGCCGAGCGTGAACGTGAGGCCGTGACCTTCGAGCCCGTCACGGTTCGTGCGCAGGATGACGTACGCCGCCGAGTAGTCGGGATCGGCGTGCATTGCGTCGGAGCCGTCGAGCGACTCGGACGTGGGGAATCGCACGTCGAGCACTTGCCAGCTGTGAATTCGAACGTCGCTCATGCCGGTAGAGTAATCGAACGCGCAGCGTGTGGCGAGGACTGGGTCGCACGTGCCGCTCGCGGCACATGTCGTCACGCCTGCTACATCTCGCGAGTTCGCGCGGCGAGCCGGCAGCAATTTTCGAAATCTGCCCCGCAGCGGCGAATTCGGTCTTTACAGGCCGCGCGAGCATTGTAGAATTTGCCAGCACGATTATTCTCGAAGTTGAGGCAGGCTTCGGGTCGATTGGTGAAAGTGGGTCAGGGTTTCGGTGCCTGACGAGAATCAGTGAAGACGTCAGGCTGGAAAGCCTGACCTACGGAAGACACGAAGTTGAATTTCGCCCTTACTATAGGAATGTTGAAGCTTCGCCGCCGGCTGCGGTCGACGCGCCCCGCGCGCCGTCCGATGCTGGACTGGGCGACGCTCCATATCCCGGTCATGCCCTGCCTCATGGGCTGGCGCGAGCGCATCCGTCGTTGAGTCTCTATCCACCGAGCTGTCACTTTGTGTCTGACGGCTCTATCTGGCCTGTGGCTGCTAGCGAAGAGCGCGGCAGCCGTCTAGTTCGCTCTTTGGTCAAAGCTGACTTCGCATTCCTGCATGGCGCTTGGAAGCGGTCACCACACGCGACCGACTAAAAAGCCCATTTTCAGCCGAGACGCTCCATTGCCGGGGTCGGGGACGACCCGGCTCGCTTCACAGGCGGCCAACCGGCACACCACTAGGAAATTCAGAATTTAGGAGCTGCGCTACGCATGAAAGTTTCATCCCAACAAATCACAGTTCGTCAATTGCTGGGCGGCCGCTCGCCGCTGGAGAACCTGCGCGACGCCGCGGACCTGGCCTTTGGCCAGGATGTGTCGCCGCTGCGCGTGGCGGTCACGGGCAAGAGCCGCGCCGGCCACCTCTGCGAGATCGAGGCCGTCGAGCCGAAGGTTTACGGCTCGGACGACACCGAGAGCAATGTGTTTGATTTCCGGCCGCGGCAGATTGGGCGCACCAACTCGTTCAATGCCGTGATGCTGATCCCGACCGGCGTTGACTGCGCTATCGGCGGCCACGCGGGCGACGCCACGCCGGCTGCCCGGCTCTTGGCCTCGGTGTGCGACCACCTGGTGCTGCACCCGAACGTCGTCAACGCCTCCGACGTGAACGAGCAGACCGAGAACTCGCTGTACGTTGAAGGCAGCCTCATCTGCCGTTTGCTGATGGGCACCGTGGGCCTGCGCAAGATCCGCCAGAACCGCGTGCTGCTGGTGACCGAAGATCGCCGCGACGCGCCGAATGTGGTTGATAACACGATCAACTGCGCGGAGGGCGCGCGGGCCACGCTCGGCATGGACATCAGCGACGTGGTGGTGCTCGAGCAGGAGTTGTTCCTGCAGACTGGCGTCTCCGATTCCGGCCGTGTGACCGGCCGCGTTGAGCGGCTGAGCCATTTGCTCGATCTGTTGCGCGAGAAGCGCGGCACGTACGATGCGGTCGCCTTGGCGACTCGGATCACGCCGCACATCGACACGGTCCAGCTGCACCGGGCGTACTTCGGCCAGGGTGGCCCGAACCCGTGGGGCGGCGTCGAGGCGATCCTCACGCACCTCGTGTCGACGATACTCGACGTGCCTTCGGCCCACGCGCCGACGATGAGCAGCGAGGCGCTGCGCACCGAAAGCTGGGGCGTGGTGGAGCCGCGGAAGGCGGCCGAGGTGATCTCGACCACCTACCTGTTCTGCGTGCTGAAGGGCCTGAACCGGGCGCCGCAAGTAATTCTCAACCCGACGGGCATTTACGATCCGTCTGTGATCTCGGCGGAGGATGTTTCGGCCCTGGTGATTCCGGACGGCTGCGTTGGCTTGCCGACGCTGGCCGCAGTAGAGCAGGGCATCCCCGTTGTGGCAGTTCGCAACAACACGAACCTGATGCGAAATGACCTGCGTTCGCTGCCGTTCCGCGCTGGGCAGTTGCACTACGCCCAGAACTACTACGAGGCGGCCGGCATCCTGGCGGCCATGAAGGCGGGCGTCGCCCCGGCGGCGATTGTACGGCCAATGCAGCCGATCCGTATCGAGCGCGTGCCGGCTCAGGCCGAGGTTGAGGTCGCTACGACGAATGGTCACTCCAATGGCCGCAAGAATGGTCATGCCAACGGCCACAATGGCAACGGCAAAGGTCGCCGTTCGAAATCCGCTGCTGCGAGCGCGGCGGTGACGAATGGCAATGGAATGCCGGAGCTGCTGGTTGAAGTCGGCGGCGAGTGACTGGCCGACTCACTTCGACTGGGCTCGCCGCAGGCGATCAAGAGCGTGCACCCATTTATGAGACGCTCGCCGGATATGCACGCTCGGGGATCTACGGGTTTCACACGCCCGGCCACAAGGCCGGGCGGTTTGCTGCCCCGGAACTAACCGATCTGGTTGGACGGTCGGGCCTTGCGCTCGACTTGCCGGCCATGACGGCCACGGACAATACATTCCAGCCGACCGGCTGCATCCGCGAGGCGCAGCAGTTGGCGGCCGAAGTCTTCGGCGCCAGCCAGACGTTTTTCCTGTCGGCCGGTTCGACGCTGGGCGTGGCGGCCGCGCTGTTGGCGACCGTGCCGCATGGTCATACGGTCGCGATGCCGCGAAACATCCACCGATCGGTTGTGGCTGGGTTGGTGCTCTCCGGCGCGCTGCCGAGATTCTTGCCGCACGATGTGCTGCCGGAATGCGGGGCGCTTGGTGTGTCGCCTCGCGCGCTGGCGACGGCGCTTGATACCGATCCGCGCCCGGCGGCAGTCCTGCTGACCCGGCCGAGTTATTACGGCGTCGCCCGCGATCTGGGCGAGATTGCGACCGTTTGCCGCCAGCGCAGCGTGCCCCTGATTATTGATGAGGCGCATGGGGCGCATTTGCATTTTCTGCCGGCGGGCAGCCCGCAGTCAGCGTTGGCAGCGGGCGCGGATTTGGTGGTGCAAAGCTCGCACAAGACTTTGGGATCGCTGCTGGGTTCGGCGATGCTTCACGTCGGCCGCGAGTCGCCCGTTGATGCGGCCCGCGTGCAGGATGCGTTAAACTTTCTGCAAACTACCAGCCCCAGCTTTTTGCTGTTGGCGTCACTAGACGTGATGCGCCGTTGGATGTGGCGAGAAGGCAATAGCCTGTTCGCGGCAGCCGTCGACGAGGCCCATAGAATCGAGAATGAAATTGATGCACTGCCTGGAATGAGAGTGCTGCGGCCGGAGCGCGATCCGCGGATGGTCGACCACCGGCGCGATCCGCTGCGGCTCGTGGTGAACGTGAGCGGCACAGGTTGGAACGGTTATGAGGTGGAGCGGTTTTTGCGCACAGAGTACCGCGTCGAGGACGAAATGGCCGATTGGTTCAATGTGGTGTACGTGCTTAGCCCACGGGATGATGCGGAAGCGGCGAGGAGATTGATTGCGGGATTGCGCGCAGTGAGTGAGCGGGGAGCTACCCGAGTGGTACCCGGCAAGGAGCACGGAGCGGTGGACGAAGACTCTTTGCTCCCGGCTCCTAGCTCCACGCTCTTGCAGCCGCCGATTCCGCCGCTTGCCATGCCGCCGCGACGGGCAGCGCTGGCGAGAAAGGCGGTTGTTCCGCTGGCTTCGGCCACTGGCCGCACGTGTGCCGAAATGGTTATGTTTTATCCTCCGGGCATACCGCTATTGATGCCGGGCGAGATGGTCACGAAGGAAACGGTAGACGTCTGCCGGCAGTTGCTGGCCGCCGGTGCGCATCCATATGCTAGTGATGCAACCCTGGAAACGATTCGTGTGGTGGAGTAATGTCTCAGACAACGATCACCCGTCAAGCTAATGTTGAATCAGCTGTGGGCTTGCCGATTTCGTGGTATTTCGACTCGGAGATTCTGGAGATCGAACGGCGCGAGCTGTTCGCCGCGGGACCAACGTATGCCGGTCATACTTCGCTCGCGCCGAACGACGGCGACTACATGGCGCTTGGCGGTCAGCAGGCCGGCAAACTGCTGGTGCGCCACGACGGCCGCACTCAGCTTGTTTCAAATGTTTGCCGGCACCGCCAGGCACAGATGCTCAGCGGCCGCGGGCATGTGAAGAACATTGTTTGCCCGGTCCATAATTGGGCTTACGATCTTAACGGCCAGCAGCTCGCTGCGCCGCATTTTTCCGAGAACCCGTGTCTGGATTTGGAGCGCACGGAGCTTGCCGAGTGGAACGGCTTTTTGTTCACCGGGCCGCGCGACGTTCGCCGCGAATTGGCGCCGCTGGACGGCTGGACGGAGCTATCCACGTGTGACTACGTGCTTGAGCGGATCGACGAGGAAGAACACGATCTCAATTGGAAAGTGTTTCTAGAGGTCTACCTTGAGGATTACCACATCAGCGCGTGCCACCCGGGTTTCCGCGCGATGGTGGACCCGGGCGATTTGCGGGCGGCGCTGCAGGCCGTCGGCGGCGAGCGGTTTTACTGCGAGCAAGTGAACGTCCGCTGGCCGCTGCCGCCCGCGGGTTCGCCGACGTTTGCCGAGTTTCAGAAAGTTCTCATGGACGTGCTGGCCGGGCGGCGGCCGCCGTTCGCGGCCATCTGGATGTGCCTGTTCCCGGGGCAGCTCGTCGAGTGGTATCCATTCACGGTCGTCGTCACGACGTATACCCCGCTCTCGCCGACGCGCACGCGGCTGCGCAGCGAATATTATTTCGATCGCGAGATTGCCGAAACGCGCCGCGACTATGTGGAGACGGGCCTGGCGGTGCTCGACGAGGTGACGGGCGAAGACCAGGCGGCTGGCGAGCTGCTTCAAAAGGGCCGGCGTGGGCTTTACGATCGCGGCGAAAATGCGCAAGGCCCCTATCAGATGCCGATGGAGCAGGGCTTGCGGCGGTTTCACGATTGCCTGCGCGGCATCGTGCGAAGCAACTAGGCCGGTCGCCTATTTGATCTCGACCTTCGCCAGATAAATACTCGTCTTGCCTTCATGGCTTGAGTAGTAGCTCACCCACAGCAGATCATCATGCCACACGAGGCCGGGATAGCTGGTGTCGCCGCCGCTGGGCAGTTGCAGGATCGGCTTTAGCTCGTTGTTCTCCACATCGAGCCAGGCTATCTCTGTTTTGTGCGCATCGGGTTGGATGATTCGGCCGGCTGCGATCCATCGCCCGTCAGGAATCTGAATGAAGTTCGGGCCGCCGAAATACATCTTGAGGTCATGCCACTGCCAATCGGTGTAGGGGGCGCGGCTGATGCCGAGCAGCGCGGAGTTTTGCGGCGCGGCGCCATCGCGGCGTTGTAGGCAGTACAAAGTTTCTCCATCATCGAATCGCAGCACGGCTTCCGTGGGGTAGCCGTCGCCGCACATCTTTGGAGCGATCTCGCGAAATTGGATACCGTCTTCGCTTGAGAGCAGCGACGTCCACGGTTTACCGTCGGGGGCGGCGTACGATACGCCGTACGCCTTGCCGCCGTGCCATGTCACGCGCCACATCCATCGCCCCTGTGGTACGACAACCGTAGGTGAGTACCAGGTATAACCATCGCGAGAGAAGGCGGCGAATGTACCCGTCGGAGTCAGCTCATTGTCGACTTTGCGCGTCGCGGCTCCACCGAAAAGCATCAGTGCGCCAGCCGGCGTAACGCACAATTCAGCATCGCGTAAATCGTAGCCCGCAGAGCGGACCACGGCGGCCGACGTCCACTGCGTGCCGTCGATCGACGTGAGGATGCGAATCGTTCCATCGGTCGAAACATGACTGCGGCCCTCACGAAATGCGCAAAGGAATTGGCCGTTCCAGTACAGCAGGTCGGTGAACGCGTTATGTGGGGCTTGGTCCCAGATTTTCTGGACGTCGACGATCCTGGCGGCGGGCGGATCACCTAAAGCCGCTGGGGGAACTGCGAGCAAAACGGCTGTTAACAAGAAGATGCGAATCATGAACGCAAACTCTGAATGAGCAAATCTTGGCAGCGATTAGGCATTGACGCCAGTATATCGACCGCGTGGGCCGGGCGAACCGTTTTTTTCGCGGCTAGTTGCATTTTCAGGATGAGTCGATACGATGTCGGCTCGGTCCACTGAACATTTGCCACCCTCTTCATGGATGTCTTTGAGGAACACACCGGGAGGGACTAGCAATGCTGCCGATACGTCGCGATCGTTATAAGTCGAAGCGGTTTCGGCGACTGGCCTTCGAGTCGCTTGAAGCGCGGCAGATGCTCGCCACAATCACCGTGACGAGCCTCGCGGACAACATTGGCGTCGATGGTGAAGTCACGCTTCGCGAAGCCATTCATGCCGCGGAACTTGATGTCAGTGTAGACGGCTCCGCCGCCGGCAGCGGCACCGACACAATTCAGTTTGCCGCCAATTTGAGCGGCGCGGTGAACCTGTTGCTCGTCGGTGATGTGACGATCGACCTGTCGGCCTTCGCGATTACAACCGATATCACGATCCGAGGCAACGCGGCCGGGATCGCGATTGAGCGCAGCGGAATTGGGCCCGAGATGCGCTTGTTCCGAGTGGCCTCCAGTGGCAGCTTGACGCTGGAGTCGATAACCTTGGCGGGCGGATTGCTGCGCGGAGCGCTTGGCATGGTTCCAAACGCCGGCGGCGAGGCCCGCGGCGGTGCAATCTTCAATCAGGGCACGCTGGAGGTGGTCGCCAGCACGCTTGTTGGCAACGCAGCGCGCGGCGGCGACGCGGTCGGGAGCGGCAGCGGCGGCAGTGCCAAGGGAGGCGCGATTTACAACGATGGTGGCATGGTTTCGATCGTCAATGCCACGCTATCCGGCAACATTGCCCAAAGCGGGAGCGGCGCGTCAACGCCTTCTAGCTTCGCGGCCGGAATCTACAGCCGAAACGGAACGCTCGAAATTGATAACAGCACGATCACGAACAATACGGCAGCCGCCGGTCGAGGTGTCTTCGTGGTGGCCGCTGCCGGAAGCGCGACCGTTGAAATCTTCAGCTCGATCATTGGGCAGGCGGAGGCGTCGCCAACGAATTTTGACCTGATTGCCAGCACCGACGAGGGTGGGACAATCAATGTCACCGGGGCCAACAACCTCGTTCGCCGACAAAACGATTTTGAGCAGATTACTGTCTCCAGTGACGACCCGCTTCTCGGTCCGCTTGTGAACAATGGCGGGTCAACCCCAACGCATGCGCTGGCCGACAGCAGCCCGGCGATGAATCAAGGCAGCAATCGACTCTCGCTCTCGGTCGACCAGCGCGGCGCGGCCCATCTGCGCGTCGCGGGCGGGCAAGCAGACATCGGTGCTTTCGAGGTTCAAACCTTCGCCGGGCCTTTGCTGCCGGGCGACTACGATGAGAATCAGGTGGTTGATGCGGCCGACTACGTGGTGTGGCGGAAAACGCTTGGAGCTCAAGTTAGCCGTTATGAAGGCGCCGACGGCAACGGCAACAACTCGATTGACGCCGATGATTTCAGCGTGTGGCGGATGAATTTTGGCCGGTCGTCTGGGGGAGCGTCGATCATGGCGCCGGCGCTGGCGGAAGCGGCCTTCGGCCAACAATCGGCCGACATGGACGCGCAGTCATCGGGTCATCCAGCCGGAGTCTCCCGCATGGTAATCCAGGCGCGGCCACGAGCCGACGTGGATACCCAGTTAACGATCAAGTATCGGCCTGCGATTGCCGCGAGTAGCTCGACTACGCCCGTGTTCTATGAGCTTCGGCTAACAGCGAGGCCAGCTATCGAATTTGACCGCACATCGCCTGTCATCGGTGGCAGCACCGCGAATCGAAGCGTGCTTGATGCAGTGTGGTCGGATTGGCGCCCGGGCCTCAAATTCTACTAGCGCGGAAATCGGCGCGAAACGCGGCGAAGTATGTGTCGTAGCGCTTCACCGTCTACAATATAGATCCAAACAGGTCTGGCAAGAAATTGTCCCGCCCGAGTGCGCGCTATGAGTAAATATTGGCGAATCACAGTCGTATGGTTGGCAATCGGCTTCGCTCGCCTGCCGCTCACGGAGGCCGGGGCGAACGACGAGCTGAAGCTCTGGTACGATAAGCCGGCTACTCAATGGGTCGAGGCACTGCCGATCGGCAATGGGCGGCTCGGCGCGATGATTTTCGGCGGCACGGAGCAGGAACGCATCCAGTTCAACGACAACACGCTGTTCAGCGGAAAACCGCACGATTACGCGCACGATGGCGCGAGCAAGCACTTGGCAACCCTGCGGCAACTGTTGTTCGAGGGCAAGCAGGACGAGGCCCACGCCCTGGCCATGCGCGAGTTCATGAGCGTTTCGACGCGCAGCGACAATCGCCGCGTGCGGCAGGAGAAGTATCAGCCGTTTGGCGATCTTTTTATCGTGTTCCCTGGCCACGATCATGCTGACGATTATCGCCGCGAGCTAGACATTGACCGGGCCGTGGCCAGCGTGCAATACCAGACTGGCGGCATCACGTTTCGACGCGAATTGTATGCGTCGTATCCCGACCAGGTGATCGCAATCCGCCTCACGGCGGACCAGCCGGGAAAACTGGATTTTCGCGCCCGTCTGGAAACGCCGCACGAAGTCGCCGGCGGCGGCAATGCCGGCCGGGCCCATCTATCGCGAGGCAACACTGCCCGTGCCGTGATCGTGCTCGGCGGTAAAGTGCGCGACGGCGATACGCGGTTTGAAGCGCGTCTCTTGGTGCATCCCGACGGCGATCAGGCAAAGGTATCAAGCAACGGCGAGACGCTGCTGGTCGCAAATGCTGACGCGGCCACTCTATTCCTCGTAGGCGCTACCAGCTTCGTGAACTACAAGGACATCAGCGGCGATCCGGCGGCGGCGAACGACCGCACGGTTGAGCGGCTAGAGCGCAAATCGTATGACGAGTTGCGCGATGCGCATGTCGACGATTATCAATCACTGTTCCGCCGCGTGACGCTGGACCTCGGCCACTCCGAGGCGGTTAATCAAACGTCCGACCGGCGAATCAAAGGATTTCAGCAGCAGAACGATCCGCAGCTTGCCGAGCTGTACTTCCAGTTTGGACGTTACCTGCTCGTCGCTTGCTCGCGTCCGGGCGGACAGCCGGCCAACTTGCAGGGCTTGTGGAACGAGTCGCTGAATCCGCCGTGGGACAGCAAATACACCATCAATATCAACACGGAGATGAACTATTGGCCGGCCGAGCTCACGGGCCTTTCGGAATGCCACGAGCCGCTGTTCGCAGCGCTGAAGGAACTGCGGGAAACCGGTGCCCGCGTTGCGCAGGCGCATTACGATGCGCGCGGCTGGGTCGTGCATCACAACTTCGATCTGTGGCGCGGAGCGGCGCCGATCAACAATTCAAACCACGGCATCTGGCCCACCGGCGGCGCGTGGCTCTGCGAGCACCTGTGGTACCGCTACGCGTTCACCGGCGACGAGGAGTTCCTGCGCGAAACGGCGTATCCGCTGCTGAAGGAGGCGT
>DATFGJ010000008.1:0-3632 GCA_035249585.1 Lacipirellulaceae bacterium | reverse complement strand
ATGTTGTGGGCCGCATCGACTTCGCCGCCAAGGACGTCGCCCAAGCGATCGGCGATTGGTGCGAACACCTGGCCTCGCATTATGTCCTGTTGAATGCTGCCGAAGCGGCCGCGACCGCTCGCGAAATGCTCCAGCGCTTCGCCGCCTCGAAGCGTGCCAAACAGCTGGCTCAAGCCAGCGCAATCCATCGCGAACTCGAATTCGTTCTGGCCTGGCCACCCAACCACCTACACGGCTACATCGATTGCCTGTACCAGGACGCCGAAGGCCGCTGGCACGTCCTTGACTATAAAACAACCAAATCCTCGACCGCCGATATAGCCCGGCTGGCCAAGCAATACGAAATGCAAATGTATGTGTACGCGCTGGCCGCCGAACGCGCCCTGGGCCAGCCGCCGGCCGAGCTGGCGCTACATTTTCTGCGCCCCGGCGTCGAACACGTTTTCCTGTGGAATGACTTAGCCCGGCGCCAGGCCATCGATATGGTGAACAATGCAATTGCGCAATATCAGGGATCAAAGTTCGCGGTTCAGGATTCTATGGCCACGATTCATCGCACTTCAGTAACCGAACCCTGAACTCTGAACCCTGAACCCGCATGCCCGACGCCGCCCGCCAACGTGCCTTTGCGCTGGAGATCGTCGAGAAACTGCGCGCGGCCGGGTTTGAAGCGCTGTGGGCCGGCGGATGCGTCCGCGACGAGCTGCTGGGCCTGGTGCCCAAGGATTACGACGTCGCCACCAGCGCCACGCCGGACGATATCCGCGCCATTTTCGGCCGCCGCCGTACGCTCGCCGTCGGCGCGGCCTTTGGCGTGATCACCGTGCTTGGTCCGCGCGCCGCCGGCCAAATCGAGGTCGCCACGTTTCGAACCGACGCCGCCTACAGCGACGGCCGTCACCCCGATGCCGTAATCTTCACCACCGCCGAGCATGACGCCCAGCGCCGCGACTTCACGATCAACGGCCTGTTCTTCGATCCGGTCGCACAAAAAATCGTCGACTACGTCGGTGGGCAGGAAGACATCGAACGGCGCATCGTTCGAGCGATCGGCGACGCGCGCCAGCGTCTTCGCGAGGACCGCCTCCGCATGCTGCGCGCGGTCCGCTTCGCCGCGACCTTCCAATTCGAGATCGAACCGCAAACCTTCGCGGTGATCCAGGAAATGGCGCCCGATATCACCAGCGTCAGCCCCGAGCGCATCGGCATGGAAATCCGCCGCATGCTGCTGGATCCCAACCGCGCCCGGGCGATCCAGTTGCTGCGCGACTCGCGCCTGCTGCCACATGTCCTGCCGGAAATTGCTGACCTGTCGCAAACTCGATTTGAGGAAACGCTGCGCATCCTCAGCGCCCTCCGCGAACCAACGTTGTCGCTTGCGCTGGCAGCGCTGCTGAGCTGGGAGCAACGAGTGGGGAGCACGCAGCGGGGAGTCGGGAGTGCGGAGCGACGTGAACGTAGTACGCAGTACTCGGTACAGAGTACAGAGTACGGAGTGCATGGTACCGAATCGGACGTTTTGCTCCGAGCTCCATGCTCCCAGCTCCCAGCTCTCGTCGGCCGTCGCCTGCGTTACACGAACAAAGAAATCGAGCGCGCCGCCTGGCTACTGCAACAGCTGCCCGCCATCTTGCACGCGCTGCAACAGGCCTGGCCGAGCCTGCAGCGCATTCTCACTCATGAGGGCGCAACTGAACTGTTGGCGCTACACGAAGCAATGGCGGGCAGCGATGATCCTGCGCTTGCCTTCTGCCGGGAGCGGCTGGCCTGGCCGCCGGAGAGGCTCAACCCGCCGCCGCTCCTGGACGGGGCCGCGCTCATCGCCCACGGCCTCGCGCCCGGCCCGCAATTCGCCCAGCTCCTGGAACAAGTTCGCGACGCACAGCTTGAAGGCCGCATTCAAACTCGCGACGAAGCGCTGGCACTTGTCGACCGCCTGCGCTCGATGTAGGGTGGGCACGAATACCTAGGTGTCAGGTGTTCGGTGTCAGTAAACCGAGGCCTGACACCTCATACCCGGCACCGAAAACATCATGACCGACGCCCTGCTCCTACTCGCCCAACAATCCGTCCCACGGATGGACTCCATGTACTGGCTAATGCTCGCCTCGCGCATCCTGCACATTCTCGGCGCGATCATCCTCTTGGGCGGATTGTTTTATTTGCGAACCGTCATCACCTCGGTCGCCCTCCCTCTCAGGGAGGAGCAGGGCGAGGGTTCTTCTGCCGCCGATTACCAATTCGGCGGCCGCCGCGCCGTATGGGCCATGTGGACCGGCATTGCGTCGCTGTTTTTGCTCGTCACTGGCCTCTGGAATTTCTTCCAATTCATCAAAACCTACGACCTCTCGCCCTCGTACCACATGCTCGTTGGATTGAAGATACTTACCGGGCTGGCGCTGTTCGTCGTCGCCGCCATCCTGGCCGGCCGCTCGGCAGCCGCCGAAAAACTTCGCCAGAACATGCGCCTCTGGCTCAACGTGTGCATCGTCCTGGGAATCATCACGGTCGCGTTCGGCAGCGTCCTGCGCACGTTTCCCCACAATCCAAAAGTCGACGCGCCGAATGGCCCGCAACTCATCGCACCCGCCGACTGATGACTAGAACTCGTTGCAAAACTGCGCCCAAGAACCGGACGCTAGCCACCCAGAGCGGTACCCGCCGGCTAATCCGATCGGCCGGCGGGCGCTGGCCCCCAGTTTTGAAACTGGTTCGACTGACAACTGACAACTCTTCCATGGACAAAAAAGCCAAAAAGCGCATCGAGCTATTGCGTAAGAAAATCGGCGAGCTGCAGCCGCGCCTGGCCGGCGCAAAAAAACAAATGGACGACCCCGAAGAAGTCCGCAAGCTCGAAGCCGAGCTGGCTGCGGCCCAAGCCGAAGTCGAGAAACTCAAACAAACTTAGCTATCGGCTATCGGCTATCGGCGAGAAGCGAGTAATGCCGAGGGCCGATAGCTGACAGTCAACAGCCATAAACAAGCCCGGTCCCGCGGGCAGGGCGTCGCGTTGCGGGACCGGGCGATTCGCGGGAAAGAGCCCGCGGAGTTTCGTAGCTGACGTCGCGTGACTTCAGCGTGTTTTTGACGCCGCGGAACTCTCACAAGTTCCGCGGCAAGCGTAGAGCCAGCGGAATTTTATCGGGGCCGCTGCACGGGCACCGCCACAGGCGCGACGGCCGGAGCGGCCGGCGTGGCCGGCACTCCGGGCACATGCGGATGTCCAGGCGGGAAAACGGCGCCGGGAATCGGTTGCAAGGACACCCCAAACACGTTCTCGGCTCCACCAGCCGGGTCGCCGCTGAAGAACCCCAGCCCGTCGGCCTCGTTCCGCAGTACGTTGATTTGAAGCTCGATGATATCTTCCTTCTTTTCACGCCGCCGCTCGAGCAGCGCGCGCAGCTGCTTGACGCGCCTCTCCACGGCCGCCAGCTCTTCCTCGCGGCGATTCATGTCCTGCTCGAAGTATTCGTCGAGCAGCTCGCTGAGCTTTTCCTGCGCCTCGTCCCGGGCGTCATCGTCTTCGGCTTCGCTGATCGCCTTGGCCGCTTCGCGAATTTCGCGCAGGTCGTCGCCGGCCATTTGAAACTTGAGCACTGTCTTCGGGCCTCTCTCCATTGATCCATAGGCAC
>DATFGJ010000007.1:0-3336 GCA_035249585.1 Lacipirellulaceae bacterium | reverse complement strand
CGGGATGGTCCTGCTGGACTTCGGGATGCATCGGGCAGGTATAAATCGTTTTGCCCGACGCAGGCGCGACCCAAGCGGGGTTACGCTCGAGCGCCATGCCGCAATTTGGACAGTCACCCGGCTTATCCGACTCCACGCCGGGGCACATCGGACAGAAGTATTTTGCCGCAGCCGCAGGTTTTACCGCCGCTGCGAAGTGATCATGATGCGAATGGTGATGAGGAGCATGGCTCGCCGCGCCGAGCGTCTCAGCCGGTGAGGATTGGACGGTCTTCGCCGATTCAGTCTGTCCGACGAACTTGTTGCGGCAATGCTCGCTGCAAAAATAGTAGGTATGCCCGCCTCGCTCTGCTCGTAGCGGCGACGATTCATCCACCGTCATCCCGCATATGGGATCGATCGCCATCGGGTAGCCCTCATGTCAGACTGACTTCAGCCAGCTCTAACCACTGAACGAGCCTGACATTATCGAAGATGTCGATCAGTTGCACAAACGACGAGCCATCGGGGCGGACTTGCAGCTGTCGCGCTTTCTTGCGCCACTGTCGCGTACAATATGCTGGAAGAGGCCGTGTAAGTCATGTTCGCGATGCTGGCCGATAGTTTCCCGAGCCTGAATTCCTGCCAAACTTTACCATATCCATTGCGTTGAATTTGTTACGACACTTCAAAGTACAATCAGACAGTGGCGTAGTTGAGAGTGGCTGTTTCGTGCAGTATGATCCGGGTGCAGGAAGCTATCCGCGCGAAGAGCAACAAAGGCATGGCTACAAAGAATCGTAAAATCGTGCTCGTCTCGCGTCCAATCGGCGAGCCCACGCAGGACAACTTCAAGTTGCTGGATGAAGAGATTCCGACCCTTGGCCAGGGCCAATTATTGCTTCGCACGATTTATCTGTCGCTCGATCCTTATATGCGTGGCCGCATGAATGCCGGGCCGTCGTACGCACCGCCGGTTGAGATTGGGGAGGTGATGGACGGCCGTGCGGTGTGCCAGGTCGTCGAGACGAATCTGCCGGAATACAAGCGCGGTGAGTTCGTGTTCGCGCCAATCGGCTGGCAAGAATATGCGCTATCGGATGGTACTGGCGTGCGGCGAGTCGACCCGTCGCTGGGTCCTATCACCTACGCGCTGGGCGTACTCGGAATGCCCGGCCTTACGGCGTACACCGGCCTGTTGAATATTGGCCAACCAAAGCCAGGAGAGACATTGGTATTAGCAGCCGCGTCGGGCGCGGTCGGCTCGGTGGTCGGGCAGATCGGCCGTATTAAGGGCTGTCGCGTGGTCGGTATCGCCGGTGGGGCAGAGAAGTGCCGATACGTCAAGAACGAACTGGGCTTTGACGAATGTCTCGATCATCGTGAGCCCGATCTTCCCGAGCGACTCGCGGCGGCCTGCCCGACCGGCATCGATATCTATTTTGAGAATGTCGGCGGGCATGTGTTTGACGCCGTCCTAAAGCTCCTCAACAACTTCGCGCGCGTGCCAGTGTGCGGTTTGATCGCGCATTACAACGCAAGCGAGCTGCCGCCCGGGCCGGATCGACTGCCGCTGTTAATGCAAAATATTCTTGTCAAGCGACTGACATTCCGCGGGTTCATCGTTTTCGATTTTTCCGCTCAGTACCCACAGTTTCTCGCCGAAATGAGCGGTTGGCTGCGAGAAGGCCGAATCAAGTATAAAGAGGACATCACCGACGGCCTTGAAAATGCGCCTACGGAACTGATCGGGCTATTGCGGGGAAAGAACTTCGGGAAGAAGATCATCCGGGTGAGCGAGGATCCGAGCGGTCGCTAGTGGCCTCCATTCTGCGGCGAAGTTTTATGTCGAAGCCGCGCGAAGATTCCTCAGCAAGTGCTCGGTGCGGTGAGCTGGAGATGCTGTCGTCGGCGTCCTGTCGGGAGCGGTGGCCTTCCTAGCGGTATCGGCTGTTGAAGCGGCCGTCAACAGTGTTTAACGCGATGCACTTGGACCTCAGCCTGCCATTTCTAATTGAAAGGGAAACCTATGCCAAAGTTAACCGTGGAGGGCGTCGGCACATTTGAAGTGCCCACCGGTAAGCGACTTGTACTGGCCTTAGAACAAGATGCCGATATTGATCAGCTGCATGCTTGCGGCGGGAATGCTCGCTGCACGACGTGCCGCGTGGAATTTGTGGACGGTGAGCCGCCGCGCATGACAATCGCCGAGCGCGACGTCCTGAAAGCTCGCGGCTTAACCGGAGTGCGGTTGAGTTGTCAGATTCTCTGTGACCATGACATGGCTGTTCGTGCAATCAGCCGGTTGGCCGGCAGCGGACGAAAGGATGCTGGCGCGCAGCCGTCCGCAGACATCACGCCGCCGCCCGTGTGGATCGAGCTTGAAGCGGCTGATGAATAATTCGCAAGCGGCGATCATCCAAAGACGGCCGCCGTAATGGCCAATGAGTTAGGTACCGTCAGGCGCTGTTGACGGTGTCGCCGTGCATTACCTCGGAGCACGCAGCAAGCCGACACTTACCGATACAGTTCGCGCATGGCGCGAATATCGCCCGAGCTATCTGCCGCTTCCGCATTCCTCCGGCTATAACAACGTCAGGCTACGCCGCAATCCATGGTTCGAGACAGAAGTGCTGCCTGCTCTGCGCCGCACTTGTCGAAGGCTTGGCATCGAGATCGCATTCTGACAGTTGCGAGTTTGCGGCCGACATCCGCACCGTCCCCAGCGCAAGCCCGCCCCAGCGCTGTCGCGCGCTCGGCGATCAGGTCGACGTAGCCGGCCAGCTCTTCGGCCAACTTGTCGAACAACTCGTGCAGTTGAAAGAACTTTGCTCCCTTGACATTCCAATGCGCCTGCTTCGCCTGGCTGTAGAGGTCGAACGTGTCGGCCAACTGCTGATTCAGCAGCTCGATCAATCGAACAACTTGCAATTCCTGAATCATATTTGCGACTGGCGCGCAGCTTGCTTTAGTTACTCGCGCCGAGCAAACGGATGCTTGGCCGGCGCCATGGCGCTCACCAGGCCAATTTCTTTCCAGAGCGGGTCGAACAGCCAGTAGCGGCCCGCCGGAAGCAAGCGCTTGAACTCGCCGTCGCGGAAGTACAGACCGGCTTCGTAGCTGCGGATCTTTACTCGCTTGAAAAGAAACATGGTTGTACCTCCTTTCTGGGCCAGGTGTCGGGTTTCAGGTTTCAGGTGTCAGATTCAGTGTCATCGGCGTGTTCTGACACCTGCCACCCGACACCTGACACCTAGTTTGAATAAGTACAGGAAGTTAAAGACGAACATGCTTTCAAGTGGTTCACTGGTTTCAATAAAAAACGCCCTTGGACGGCGGAAACAATCGCCGGTCACA
>DATFGJ010000006.1:0-3181 GCA_035249585.1 Lacipirellulaceae bacterium | reverse complement strand
TGGACGGTGTCGCTCCGGTCGCCGCAGCTCCAACCGACCTAAAGCGGCGCTCGCGGTAAAGGGCGCGGGAAGGGCGGATCGTCGTGCGGCGGTAGGGGCTGATCGTTTTCCTCGGCCCACATTTCGCGCTCACTCTGCGTCGCGTAAAAGCGAAGCCAGACATCCGGGTTCTCTTCGATGTTCGCGCAGTCCCAATGCAGGTATGTAGTGCGCCGCTCCAGCCGCTTCTCGTGCGACGGCAGAATGTCGCGAAATATGATGCCGTAGAGCTGGTAGTCGCTCAGGTGGTCTGTGAAATCCAGAACGATGTGTTTCTCAAACAGTTTCTCAATCGTCGCACGAAGCACCAAAGAGAGCTGGTGCTGGCCCAACCGGTCGGGGTGGGGCAACACCAGCGGAGGATCGAACCACTGGCTGATGGGCAGCATTGGAGCCCGCTCCCATTCCAGCATCGACTCCAAAAACTCGTTTTCGCTTCGCGTGCTCATCGCGATCGGGTTCACGCGGTCGATCGATTCGTCGAGCAGCGGCTCGAGCTCGTCGCGAAGCTGCGCATTGCGCAGCAAGTGATCGACGTCGTCCGATTTCGATGATTCGGGGCGAAACATGGGGCGGAAAATGCTGAATAGCTGCCGCGTCAATCGCACGAGAAAAGGAATCCAATTCGGCCCGGGACCTGAAACGCCGCACGGCGCACCAGCTCAATGCGCTGCCGCGCTATTGCGCGATTCACATCCCGGAACCTTGACTTTAGCAGCCCGCGGCAAGCTCTAAAAGTATTTGGCGGCCCCGATTGAACAGACATTTTCGCGGGCATAAATCACGACCAGTAAACACCGCAAGGTCACGCCAAAGAGTCTGCGCATTCGTTAAAGTCGGAGCGCGGGCCGACAATGAATGCATGTTTTGCCATGGGAAATGGGTGGGCGATGGGTGGCTGGTAGAGTGAAGTGAGCCCCTAGTTTGTCGGCAGCTGGGGGCTCCAATAGTGCCTCGACACCAGCCGCGCGGCCGAGATCGGCATGGATTCGGGACCTGGAGACCTACGCGCAACCGGCGTTACATAGGCGGACCATCTTGGTCCGGCTTAGTCTTGGAGTTGTGTATTTGTGCCGTGTTCTGCCCGGCCATATGGCCGGGCTATTCAGCCTAAGCCGCGTTGCGCGTTACGAGCACGCGGTCAATGCGCTGGCCGTCCATGTCGACGACCTCAAGCCGGACACCGTTCCATTCGACCGCATCGCCGATCGACGGTATGTGTCCAAGCTGGTCCAGAATCAACCCGGCAATGGTGCTGAAACCGCGGCCTTCCCAGGAATCGTCGGCCGCAAGCCTGAGCCGATCAATCAAATCGGCAATGCTCAAACTTCCGTCGACAGACCAGCTATTTTCGTCGCGCTCGACGAATTTCTGATCTTCATGGCGGCGATGCTCGTCGCGGATTTCGCCGACAATTTCCTCGACGACGTCCTCCAGCGTAACCAATCCTTCCGTGCCGCCGTACTCATTGAGCACGATCGCCAGCTGATTGTGTTTCTCCTGGAATAGTTCCAGCAAGCGATCGAGAGTCATCGACTCGGGCACGAACAGGGCCGGATGCAGCAGCTTACGCAGCTCGATCGGCCAGCCCAAATAATTCTGGCGAAACAAGTCTTTAATATGCACAAACCCAATCACGTGATCGAGGTCGCCTTCATATACGGGCAGCCGCGAAAAGCCGGCCATGGCCACGGTGCCCAGGACTTCATCCGGCGGCGTGTCAGCATCCATGGCGTCGAGGTCGATCCGCGGGCGCATGATATCGCGGACGGTGCGGTCGCCCAGTCGTAATGCCCCAAGCGCAAGTTTTTGTTCAAGCGGTTCCACGACACCTTCAGCCATGCCCGTATCAATCAGGTGCTCGATATCATCAAGCGAAACCGAAGGCTCGGGAGTTGAGCCCTGCCGAAGGAGCCACAGAACGGCGTTTGTGGAAAGGCCCATGAACCAGACCAAGGGCCTTGCCACGACGGCGATGAATTTCATGATCGGGGCGACAAAAATCGCCAGGCCCTCGGCGCGATGAAGCGAGACGCGCTTGGGCACCAATTCGCCGAGGATTAGCGAAGCGTACGTAAAGCAAGCGACAAACACCGTCAGAGCGATTCCATCGGCATGCTTTTGCAGCCAGGGCCAGGGCATGCGCGCGAACCAATCGCTGAGATCGCCAACGATCTGGCGCCCTCCGTACGCGGCGCCGAAAGCACCTACCAAAGAAATGCCAATCTGGACCGTGGGCAGAAAGACGTCTGGATTTCGAGAGAGATCCAGCGCCCACTGGGCAGCACGCTTGCCTTCGGCGGCACGTTGTTCCAATCGGCCGCGGCGAGCGGCAATGATCGCAATCTCGGCCGCGGCAAACAGGCCATTGGCGAGGATGAGGACCAGAATAAGAAGGATTTCCCAATGCATGATTGCTGGTGCGGCCGACAGCCCCCGGCTTTGCCGGGGGTTCTCACCGAGAATAGAGCAACTCTATGCTAAACCCCCCGGCGGAGCCGGTGGCTGCAATCCGGGATGATCAACGAACTTAACCCGCTCACAACTCCACGCCCATTTCGCGCATGAGCAGCTTCATATCATCCCATGTATCTTTTTTGGCTGCAGGATTTCGCAGCAGGTACGCAGGATGATACGTGCAAACTATCTTTGCCCCGCGGTGCACGTGAACCTTGCCTCGCAGCTTGCCAATCGAAAGCGTCGTGCCGAGCAGGTTTTGTGCAGCCACCGCCCCGAGGCAGCAGATGTATTCCGGGCGTATTAGGGCCACCTGGCGTTCCAAGTATCCGCGGCAATTGGAAAGCTCGTCCGGCAACGGGTTGCGATTTCCTGGCGGGCGGCATTTGATCATGTTGAGGATGTACACCTCCTCGCGCTTCATACGGCACGCTTCGATGATCTTTGTAAGTAGCTGCCCGGCGCGACCAACGAACGGTTCACCTAGCCGATCTTCATCCGCGCCGGGCGCTTCGCCGATAAAACACAGCTCGGCGTTTGGATTGCCGACTCCGAACACGGTCTGCGTTCTAGTTCTGGCCAGTTCGTCACAGCGTGTACAGCCGGCCACCTCTTGCTGAAGAACTTCGAGAGTCGGCGCCGACGAAACCTGCACGGCCCCTGCTTCGCTGGAGCCGAATAAAGT
>DATFGJ010000005.1:0-16477 GCA_035249585.1 Lacipirellulaceae bacterium | reverse complement strand
CGATATCGCGTTGCCGCGACGGCATTTAAGAAGACCGGCAAAACCATACAAGACTATCAACGAGGAACTGTGGAAGAAACGGTTCCGGTCCCGCTCCAAGATTCACCGAAAGAGATCGAAATCTCGAGCGACAACGGATCGAGCCTGACGATTGAGTTCCACAGCGGTTCGAAAAGGTGATGTGCATGTCGAAGAGCCGGGCATCAACCCCACACATTCCCGATCGCCTCACTTGTGACCTGCAGCCTGTTTTTAGTATCAGGAGAACGTCGATGACCAATTCCGCAATTTTTACCCGCACGATTGCTATCCTTTTCGCCGTCGCGGCCGCGAATGTCGTCAGTGCCGCAGCGCTGGAGACACAAAACAACCCTGTGCCCGATGGGTTCATCCAAATCGACGGCGATTATTCGGATTGGCTGGCGTTGCCGAACTACCAGGCCGACACGGTCGGCGACACGTCAGTCGGCGGATTGGGCGACGGCGTGGATATTCTGCACGGAGCGATCGCCCATGACGCAAATTTCATTTATGTCCTGTGGCGCAACAGCGGGCCCGGCGGAATCACGAACTTTTCGAACTGGGTTTGGTTCAACATGGACAACGATCCCGCAACAGGGCGGACGGATATGTTCGGCATAACAACTCCGCTCTCGCGCGGCGCGGAGTACAACCTGGGCGGTCTCGGCGGCTGGAACCAGTGGGGGCCGACCGGGGACTTTACTGGCGGCGCTGCCGGGAAATTGGTGGCATCCGGAACGACATCAGGTACCGGAGGGCCGGATTTTTTAGAGTATTCCATTTCTCGCACCGCCCTGCAGCCCGGTGGCGTCACCTTCAATCCAACGAATGGAACGACGTTTGATTTCTTCTTCATCACCGAAGCGACCACTACGTCCGACACCTATCCCAACACTCACTCGACCGATTGGTTCACGTACGACACTGCCGGCACATACGATCCAGGCCCGCCGGGCGACGCGGACGACGACGGAGACGTGGACATCAACGACTACCTGGCAATTCGCGCAAACAGCTTTACCAATCAACAGCTGGGTAAAAACGGCGACGCCAATGATGATGCGTTCGTCGACTTCGAAGACTTTCGAGAATGGAAAACGAACTTTCCCGGAGGCGCCTCTGCCGCCGAAGCCGCCATTGCCGCACTCGGCGTTCCAGAGCCTTCTTCTGGTTTGTTGTTCAGCGTGGCCGCATTAGTCCTTCTCGTTCGAGCCCGTCGCAAGCCGTTTCGTTCGTGAGACTTTTTCATCCGCGACTGCCTCCAATCTACGTCAACGAGGGGAAACTCACATGCGCTCCGGCCCCAAAACCCGAAACTTATCACTGGCCGTATTGATTTCGATCTCGGCAACCAATGTTGCGGTCTCTCAAACGGACGTCGACTTCGTGCCAACCGGACCGGCCGACTGGAACACGAATGCCAATTGGGACCCGGCCGATAACGGCGGCTTCGTGCCCGAGGCGTCCCTTAATGAAAATGCGATCATCGGCAGCGGCAGAACGGCCTTTGTCGATGACATGCCACCGGATGTCGGTGGCATCACCATTAATTCCGGCGCCTTGGAAATTCGCAGCGGCGGCAACTTGTCGGCCCTGCCCGATACGTCCGTGACTGGCAACCTGGCGGTCAACGGCACGGGCACGCTCTCAGTTCGCCGCGGAGGCTCACTTAGCGTGCAAAACATCGCCACCGCGGCTCAAAGCGAAGTGACCGTAGGAGAAGTCGGCGGCACCGGAACCGCATCGCTCCAGGTGACGGGTGGCACGCTTGGCGGCCGTACAAGAATCGTCGGTCCCAATTCAAATCTTGCCAGCTCGGGGCCGCTTACCTTTTCACCCACTAGCGTGTTGCAGCCGGTGATTACGGGTAGCACGCATTCGACGATCACAGCGTCCGGACCGGTTCAGGCCGGCGGCGCCATTCGCCCGGAATTCAGCGGCTTCTCACCGGCGCTGGGCAACGCATGGAACATCGTCACCGGCGGCAGCTTGAGCGGCGAATTTGCGCTGGATACTTCGCTCGCCCCGGTCGCGCCACGCGGCGTTGATTTCGAGGTGGTCCACACCAACAGCACTGCAACCCTGCGTTATATCAACAAATTGATTCTGCAGATAAATCGCGGAACCGGCGCGGCGACCATCACCAATGTCGTCGGCAGCCCGATCACGTTCGATGCGTACACCATCACGTCCGCGACTGGCGCATTGAGCGGCGCCTGGAATAGTTTGGACGACCAATCGATCAGTGCTTGGGAGCAAGCGGACAACACCAGCGCCATGCGCCTCACGGAATTTAATCCAAGCGGCACATCGGTCGTGAACGTCGGCGGGTCGCTTCCGCTCGGCACACCGTTCAATCCGCCGGCGCCGAACCAGTTTGGCGAGGCCGTGGGCGAAGACCTGCGCTTCGAGTATGGAACGCCCGCCGCCGGCGCGGCGCCCGCTTTGATCGTGGACGGCATCGTCGAATACGTTGGCGGGCATAACAACCTGGTTCTGACGATCGATCCGGCCACCGGTCGGGCGGCGATTCAAAACGAGTCGCCTTATTTCGATGTCGCAATTGACGCCTACACGATCGAATCAGCCAATGGGCGATTGCGATTCGCCGACGGTCAATGGAACAGCTTGGATGATCAGAACCTCAGCACATGGGAACAGGCAGACAATGTGAATGCTTCGCGCGTCACCGAGTTCAACCGGGCCGAATCCACGCCGCTTCCCGGTGGCGGCACGATTCTCAATCTCGGCGCATTGGTTGACGTAAGCGGCGCTCCTTTGCGCGATGACGAGTTTAGCTTTAGTTTCTCGCTCGTCGGCGGCGGCGTAGACGGGGACTTCAACAACGACGGCATCGTCGACGCAGCTGACTACGTCGTCTGGCGAAAAACGATTGGCTCGCAGACGGCCTACGACGCTTGGCGGGCGAATTTTGGCAGCACAGGTGATACAGGGACAGGTCGGACCCTCGAGGGCATTGTTGTCCTCGGACCATTGCCGACCGGCACGGGCTTGGCCGCAAGTGCTAGCGTGCCCGAGCCAGGTACGCTTGCCGGCTGTATCTTGATCGTCAGCTTGATAGCTATCCCGCGCCGCTCGACGCACGTGCGTTCACCTCGGACATCGTAAGGAACACTAATGCGGCCCGATCCGAGACGACGCATTCATGTACCTTTGACCGTTGTGCTGTTGTGCCACCTGATACCTAACACGCTTATTGCCCAGACCGGGTATTTTGGCACTGCGAGGGTCAATATCAATCCGGCGCTGCCTATCCGCTTGAGCGGCTACGCTGGCCGCACTACTGAAGCCACCAGTATTGCGCAGAATCTATACGCGACGGCCGCGGCGTTTGGCACTGGCGCGGATACAGCCGTTCTGATCGCCGTGGATTGCACCGGCTTCCGCGATAACGTTACGGACGTCGTGTCCGCCTCCTTGAGCCAAAGCGCGGGCATTCCACAGGAGCGAATTTCGTTTACATCAACGCACACACACAACGGGCCGTGCGTCGATGGCTACCTGACAAATCTGTTCGGCGCTCCGCTTCCCGCTGCGCAGCAGCAGCGGGTCGAACAGTATACGCAATTGCTAACAGGCAGGTTGGAAGAAGTCGCGCTCGAGGCTCTTGCCAATCGGTCTCCCGGTCACACGATCACTTGGGGAACCGGTTCCGTTTCCTTCGGCCAAAACCGTCGCGGGGCCGGCATCGTTGATCACGATTTGCCTGTCATCCGGGTGGCTGACTCGGCCGGGAATACAAAATCGATCATTACAAGCTACGCCGCGCACGCCGTAGCGCTGAGCAATAACGGCGTCAGCGGCGACTGGCCAGGTTACGCACGCGAGGCGCTCGAGGCGCTGTACCCGGGTGCAACGGCGCTGGTCATGATCGGCGCCGCCGGCGACATCAATCCAAGCCCGTTGGGAAGCACGGCATCCGCCCAAAGCAACGGGCAGTCGGTTGCGAACGAGGTGCAGCGACTCGTAAATAACAGCCTGCTGGAGCCCGTGACGTCCACAATTCGCGCCGCACACGGGTTTGTTGCGCTTCCCTTTGCGACAGCGCGGCAACCGGGCGACCCGGCGAACGCTCGTCTTGCGCCCGCGGGCACGCAGGATCATGCCTATGAAATTAGCACTTGGACATTCGGCGATGAGATTGCCATGGTGTTTCTCGAAGGGGAGGTGGTCGTTGACTACTCGCTGCGCCTGAAATCGCATTTCGGCGATGGCCGCATGTGGGTCAATGCATACAGCAACGACATTCCGGGTTATATCCCATCCGAGCGCATATTATTCGAAGGTGGTTATGAAGCGGACGATTCCGGCTTCTATTACGCGCTGCCCGGCCGGTTTGCGCACGGCTTGGAGGACAAGATCGTCGACGAGGTGGTGCGGCAGCTGAGCCCGTTCTTCAACCCGCTCGATCGCTTGCGTCTTCGAGTCGATCGGACGACGGGCGGCGCGACGATCGTCAACGAGTGGACCGGGCCGATCAGCTTCGACGCATACACAATTGTGTCGCAGGACGGAGTTTTGAGCGGCTCGTGGAATAGCCTGTCCGACCAGGGAGTGGAGGGCTGGGAGGAAGCGGATAATTTATCTCCCCGGCGAGTATCAGAATTCAATCCAAGGGGGCAATCCACGCTCGCCAGCGCTGGCGCGATTCAGTTGGGCACGCCGTTTGTATTTCCCGCGCCGCCCGCATTCGGCATCGAACCGCCCCCTGACTTCGACGTCGATCTCGAGTTCGAGTACACCATTCCCGGCGGACAGGCGATTCGGGGTCTCGTCGAGTTCGCCGAATCCGACGGCCGCCGAAATAATCTCGTTTTGACGATCGACCCGTCCACGGGGGAAGCGGCCATTCAAAACGAATCGCCGTATTTTGACGTCGCCATCAGTGCGTACACGCTTACCTCCGCATCCGGTCGCTTGCGCACCAACGATGGTTTGTGGAACAGCTTCGAGGATCAAGGACTATCCGGCTGGGAACAGGCAGACAACGCAACTGCTTTTCGGCTGACGGAATTCAATCCCGCGGACGCGACTCTTATAGCCGGCGGTGGAGTGGCGCTTCTGCTTGGCGCGCCGGTCGATATTGCCGGCGATCCGCTCGAGTTAGATGACTTCGCGTTCGAGTTTTTACTCAGCAGCGGCGAAATCATGGACGGAGTTGTTGAGTTGGGCCTGTTGCCGGGCACGCTTCTGCCCGGCGATTACGACCAGAGCGGCGTCGTTGATCCAAACGACTACAACTTTTGGCGGGCGACATTCGGGCAATCGTCGTCGCCTGGAGTTGGAGCTGACGGCAACAGCAACGGCACTATCGATGCCGCAGATTATGTTGTTTGGAAAAAAAGCATGGCGAGCGCCGCTGCGGTCGCGCACCACGCTGTGCCAGAGCCGCAGGCTAGCGTAGTGATTGCCGTCTTGTTGGTCGTATGTGCTGCCCAGCCAGCTACGTGTCGATCCCGGAATTACGGTATTACGAGCAGTAAAAGATGAATACGCTTCAACGCTGCGCAAGGCTGTTGCGACTTGGTGCCATAGTATATTCCGCTTGGACGTTACTTGTTTCGACGGCTACGGCGGCCGAAGGCGAGTACTCTGTCGGCGTTGCGAAAGTCGACATCACGCCCAGCTATCCCGTTCGTCTGCACGGATTCGGCGGCCGCCGCGCGGAGTCCGAGGGCATCACGCAGCGAATTTGGGCCAAGGCGCTCGCAATCGGCACGGACGAGGAGAAGCCTGCGATCCTGTTTACCGTCGATAACCTCGGGGTGCGGATGACGATGGTCGACGAAGTTGCCCGGCGACTCAAAGAAAAGGCCGGTATCCAGCGCGAGCGAATTGCTTTGACATTCACGCACTCGCACACCACGCCGAAAACGAGCGGATCGGCTGATACGATTTTCAGCTCTCCTATCCCACCGGAACATCAAGAGCGAATTGACCGTTATACGGCCGAGTTGACCGACGCCTTGGAACGCGCTGCGCTGGCGGCACTGGCGGATCGAAAACCGGGCCGGCTAGCATGGGCTGTCGGCACAGTCGGCTTCGCCAAGAACCGCCGTACCGAAAACGGGCCGGTGGACCATGACCTGCCCATGCTGGTTGTGAAGAGCGTCGACGGCAAGATTCGCGCGATCTATGTTACGTACGCTTGCCACTGCGTCACGCTTTCAGACAACAAAATCAGCGGCGACTGGGCTGGTTATGCCCAGGAAGCGATCGAGCAAAACCATCCTGGCGCCGTAGCCCTTGTATCAATTGGCTGCGGTTCCGATGCCAACCCCGATTCCGGCGTTACCGGCGATAACATTGCTGTGGCGGCCGAGCAGGGTGCACAGATTGCCGCAGAGGTCGATCGGCTTTTTCGCGGCGAGCTCAAGCCGCTGACCGGCCGCGTTATTGCTGAATTGAACACCGTCGACTTGCCGCTCGGCCAACGACCCACCCGCGGCGAATTGGAAAAGTTGTCCGCCGAAGATAGCCCAGCCGGTTACAACGCCAAGTTTCAGCTCGCCAAGCTGAAGCGTGGCGAGCAACTGCTCTCCGCCATCGAGTACCCCATCCAGACGTGGATCTTCGGCGACGAGTTGGCCATGGTCTTTCTCGGCGGCGAGGTTTGTGTCGATTATTCGACACGACTGAAGCAGCTCTTGAACTCGCATCGACTTTGGCTGCATGGATATGCGAACGATTTCTGCTGCTATATTCCCTCGGAACGATTGGTGCGCGAAGGCGGGTACGGCGGCGGAGCCGAGGTGGTGTACTTTGCCTTACCGGCGACGCTGCAAGCCGGCTTGGAGCAGAAAATCGTCGATGAAGTGCTGCGGCAATTGCCGTCTGGTTTTCGCCGTTCGGTGGATGCTCGACAGGCGAGCAGCACGCAGCCCACGTCGGCGGATGATGCATTAGCAGCGATCAAGATTCACGACGACTTTGTCGTCGAGCTCATGGCCGCCGAACCGCTTGTCGCCAGCCCGGTGGCGATCGACTTTGGTCCCAATGGCAATCTCTACGTCGTCGAGATGATGGATTATGGCAGAAACGTCGACGATACGTTCGAACCATCGGGACGCGTTAAGGTGCTTGTCGATCGGGAGCAAGACGGACGCTTCGACCAGGCGACCGTGCTTGTCGATGGATTGCGATTTCCAACCGAAGTCAAAGTTTGGGGCAAGGGCGTGATCGTCTGCGACGCGCCCGACGTGATTTATTTCGAGGACACGGATGGTGACGGCGCCGCCGATCTGCGCAAAACGCTACTCAACGGTTTCGAGACGCACAATGCGCAGGCCCGCGTCAATAGTCTGCGTTGGGGCCTCGACAATTGGCTCTACGGCTCATGCGGGCTGTTCGGCGGAAAAATTCGCGGCTTCAACGGAACCGAGCTGGAACTTGGCGCCAGCGACTTTCGTTTCCGGCCCGACTCGGGAGAAATTGAGCCGGTCTCCGGCCGGACGCAGCAGGGGCGTGCGCGGAATGACTGGGGCGATTGGTTTGGTTGTGAAAATGGGTCGCTGTGCGATCACTATCCGCTCGCGAATCATTACCTGGCTCGCAATCCACACGCGGTCCCGCCTGCGACCGAAGTCTCGGTGCCTGGTGGCAACGATCCAGGCCGATTGTTCCCGGCCGGAGAGTTAGTGTTGTTTCAGTTGTCGGGTCCCCCCGGGCGTCCCACGGCCGCCTGCGGCTTGGAGATTTATCGCGATGACCTGCTGGGCAGCGAGTTTTCGGGCAACGCCTTCGTCGCAGAGCCAGTGAATCAGCTCGTGCATCGCCTCGTTCTCGAGCGACGCGGCGTCACCTTCGTCAGTGAGCGTGCGGCGAACGAACGCGAGCGCGAGTTTCTGGCATCGGCCGATCCCTGGTTTCGGCCAGTTCAAATTCGCACTGGTCCGGACGGTTGCCTGTGGATCGTCGACATGTGCCGATACGTCATCGAACATCCCCGTTTCCTTCCGCCGGAAACGCTGCGATCGCTCGACCCTTTGGCGGGCCGGGACGCCGGGCGGATCTTCCGCGTGCGGCCGCGGAACACACCGGCGCGGCCCATATTGCGGTTGCACCAACTCGACACCGCCGGCATCGTCGCCGCGCTTGATTCATCCAATGGCCCGCAACGCGACCTGGCTCAGCAAATGTTGATTGAACGCGGCGGCAAATCGGCCGTTACGGAACTTATGAGCCTCGTTTCCAGGTCAAAACGTCCGGAAGCACGATTGCAAGCACTGTGCGCGCTGGACGGATTAAACGCATTGAGCGGCGACATCCTGCTCCGCGCCTTAAAAGACCGCCATGCGGGCGTTCGCAGTCATGCCATCCGATTGAGCGAACAGGTTTTTGACAAATCGTGGGCGCTCGCGACCGCAGTGCTCGACCTTGCCGACGACGAGGATCCAAGGGTTCAGCTGCAGCTAGCTTACACGCTCGGCGAAATAAGCGACGTGCGCGCGTCAAACGCGCTGGCCGACTTGGCTTGGCGGCATTACAGCGACCCGTACGTTCTTGCCGCGGTGGTAAGCAGTATCCATCGTGCCAACGCGCGCGACATATTACGTTCTTTGCTCGCCTCAGAAAGGCCGAGTCCGCCGCCGGCGCTGCGCAACCTGGTGGGCATAATTGCGACTAAACTGGGAGACGATGCATGCCGAGATGAGGCCTTGACGCTGCTGAGTCAGTCCCGCGGCGATGAGCTGACCACCGAGCAACTAGAAGTAATCGCGGTTATTCTCGCCTCGACGAATGTCGGGCAAAGGTTGGCCGATGGCGAAAAAGCTGAGCTGTCCCCGGCAGTTGCAAACGTCGCAGCACAGGCCCAGCGCGTGATCGAAAATCGAGGAGATGAGGTCCAAAAAACAATCGCCGCCATGCGGATTGTCGCGAAGATAAGTCCCGAAAAAATCGATTTGTCCGACGCGCTACGTGAAATGCTCGGACCGCGATACGCGCCCGACGTACAGCAGACTGCGGTCGACATCGCAGCACGGATGCCCGCGCGGTTTGCCAGTGAACTTTTACTGGAAAACTGGCCTGGATACGCACCGGCCTTACGTGCTCAAGTAATGGCAACTTTCATGTCCCGCGACGATCTTCTCCCGCAACTGCTGGACGCAATCTCCCGCGGTGCTGTGAAAGCGTCCCAAATCGATGCGCTCTCGCGTCAGCGTCTGCTCACGCATAGCGACGATGCGATTCGTGCTGCCGCGGCTGCCGCGTTCGACGGAGGAATCAGTCCGGACCGGAAAAAAGTTCTTGAACGGTACGCGGAATCGGCTCGCTTGCCCGGCAACGCAGCCCATGGACGCGAGTTGTTCCAGAAGGCGTGCGCCAGCTGTCATCGCTTGGAGGATCGCGGTTTCGACGTTGGTCCGGACCTTGCAGCGCTCAGCAGCCTCATGCCGAGCGCGCTGCTCGAGGCCGTGCTGGACCCAAATGGCACCGTCGACGAACGGTATCAAACGTATTTAGCCATCACGGACGATGGCCGCACCTACACGGGAATTCTGTCGAATGAAACCGCCGTCAGCATCACGCTCAAAGAACAGCAAGGCAAGGAGCATACGCTGTTGCGCAACTCACTCGAGACGGTTGTCAACAGCGGCGGGTCGCTCATGCCCGAAGGTTATGAAAACGATCTCTCGATCTCCGACATGGCGGACCTATTGGCCTACATTGCCTCCTGTGGCACACCCGCCAAGACAATTCCCGGCAATCGACCAGAGATAGTTCATCCCAGCGCTGGCGGCGCCATCTGGCTACTGGCCTCGAATTGCAAAGTGCGCGGAGCGGACATTACATTTGAAACGGCATTCCAGAACATTGGCATGTGGCACGAAGAGGCAGACCACCTGGTATGGGACTTGGAAGTTGACGGCAAGCGCCTTTACGACGTGTACATTGAATGGTCCTGCGCCGACGATTCCGCGAGCAGTAAATTAACAATTGACGGTTTCGGCGCTCCCATACAATTTGCTGTGACAGGCACTGGCGGCTGGAGCTCCTATCGCACGAAATGCATCGCCCGAGCCACATTGCCGGCCGGGCGGAATCGAATCATCGCTCGGCCCGACGGAAAACTGGCGAGCCGAGCGCTGATGGATCTACGTGGCATCCACCTCGCCGCTAGCGCAAAGCATGAATCCGCAGAGGCAGCTGCCATTGTCGACCCGCCTGCCGCCGCGGACGCCGCGACCGCTGTCGTGCGGCTCGTGGATGGATTGGCAGTCGGCACGCCCCAAGAATACAAACGCATACCGAAAATCTGGGAACACGCAATCGCAGCCGGCAAACGCAACGATACCGCAGAGCTGCAACGCTTGATCCTGGTTTCTCTGCCGGAAATTCATGAACCCGCCAGGCACTGGCAAGTCGTCGTTATCGGCGGCGGTATTGTCAATGGCCTCACGATGCAAAACGTTTGGCCGGCGCGCCGAATTCAAGAGCTGCTTCAAGGCAACTCGTCGCTTGTCGAGCGCTGGAATCGGCTGGTCGCGCTTTCGGCGACGATGGCGGATGATGAATCGGTCCCCATGGGCACAAGGTACGATGCTTTGAGAATTCTGGGCACTCAGCCATTTGAATCATATGGGTCGCAATTGACCAAATATCTGCGCAGCGAGTCTGTGGACCTTCAGATGGGCGCCGTCAGCGGATTGGGAGACATCGAGGATGAGCGCGCGACGTCGGCGCTGTTGGCCGAAATTGGCCGATACGCGAAAGTCAATCGCGAGCTGGCACTCAACGCACTATTGCGCACCGAAAAGCGGTCCGTGGCCCTGTTAAATGCGCTGGAATCGTCATCAATCTCCCACGACGTACTGAATCGGGAACAGATACGGAAGTTGCTGACGCATGAGAATAGGAAGCTTCGCGACCGCGCTAAAGCGATTATTCGCATCGACTAGCTTTGACTCACCCAATAAGATTCACAAAATCCTGATAGTCTGCTGTTAATCGACGCCGTTACGTCGCCCAGTTGCGGGATGGGCGTGACCGCAGCAGGTTAGCCTCCTCGTCGTCGACAAATTCCTCGTTGACGGGATCGAGCGTCAATTTGCGCTTGAGAACCCAGGAGATCGCCGCCGCATGGCTGGCGATGTGGGACCGGCGCATTACGTCGGCATTCGCCGCAGTTTTTCCGCGTGAGCGGATGCAATCGAAAAAGTCCCGGGAATGGGCGTCTACGTCGAGCCCGCGGACGCGTTTTGACGCTTTGGGCAGCTCCTTTTGCAACGACTCGCTGGATGCCACGATTTCTCCTTCATCCCCGGTTTCAACCCAGCCCTCATCGCCGACAAACTTGACCGGGCATGTCCCGAGTCGAGTGATATAGTGTGGCGCGCGATCGCCGAACGGCTCGGCCAGGAAATCGATGACGATTTTAACTCCATTGGCATATCGACAGACGATGTTTTTTTCTGCCGGCTCATACTCCACAGGCATTGTGTCGTCTGCATTGTTTGCCCATTGGCAAAGGTCGACCGTGTGTGCGCACCAATCGAGCAGCTTCGCGCCGGCATCAAAGTCCCACTGACCTCGCCAACGACCCGCCACGTATTGCTCGTTGTACGGTCGCCATGGGGCCGGGCCAAGCCATAGATTCCAATCGACCACATCGCGAGCTGGTGTCGGCTGGGCGGGTAGCCATGTGTTGTCGAGAGCCGGCATATAGGCCGAGGCATGCAATGTGTGAAGCTTTCCAAGCTTTCCGCTATGCGCCAATTGAACGGCGTGCTGAAAATTGAGAACGTTGCGGCGCTGTGTGCCGGCTTGGAAAACTCGCTGCTTACGGTGAATCGCCGTTGCCAGGTCCTGACATGCGGCTATTGTGATGCCGCACGGTTTTTCGCTATAGACGTCCTTGCCCGCTTCGGCCGCGAGTATCGATATCGGCGCATGCCAACGATCACCGGTAGCAATCAACACGGCGTCAATATCATGGCGGTCCAGTAGTTCGCGGAAGTCGCGATGGACCGTGCAATCGTTGTTGCCATAGTGCCGGTCAACGAGCGCCTTGCCGTCGTTGCGGCGCTTGGCCTGAACATCCGCGATTGCGACGCATTGCATGTCTTCATGTTGCAGCATTGCGTTTAGAACGTACGTGCACCTCGGCCCAATGCCGATGACAGCCAGGGCAATTCTTTCGCTGGGCGGAGTGCTGGCAGTCGCACCGCGCCCCGCAACTCGGCCTGGTATTAGTGTGGCGAGCGCAGCGGCCGCCGCCGCTGCCGCTGATGCCGTGCTCGTCAAAAAATCGCGTCGGGTTTCATTCTGTTGATTCGACATGGACGTGCCGTGCCCCGAATACGAGATGAATAGGAACGTTAAAGCTTAAAACGTGCGAAACGTTTCGCTATGAGAAGAAGCAAGCAGGCCAATTATCGTGTTGTGGCTGTCCTTGCGAAAGTCGTCGCTACGGCGTGACGCCTTACTTTCTGTCATGCATGCTTCTCTCGACTCGGTGACATTTCGCTTCTCATCGAGTTGTGCAACCCACGCCAGAAGCCCGTCGTCGTAATTTTGGTCCTCCAATTCGGACCCGGAACCGATCATCGGTCGAATGGCTGGCTTGATGAAAGAGTGGACCGACGCGCGAGGAGCAATATCCTTTGAAAACGATCCTCGTAGCGCCGCGGCTTGGTTCGGTGCACCATCTTGCAGGTCTGCCGGCAGCACCGGCTCGGAATTACTTGATCCAGAAGCATGTATTTCAGCAAAAGCATCAGCTGCCAATTGCGCCGACGCCGCTTCCGCTGCCTTCCAAATAACGTAATCAGCCGCGTTGACTTCGCCGTCATTATTGCCGTCCGCAGCGTTCGTCGCTGTGGATGCGAAATTACTTGTCCAAACTTGATAGTCCAGAGTGTCAACAATGCCATTACGGTCGTAGTCTCCGGCAACGGCTGCGCGCATAAATGTCGCTTCGGAAAGCGCACTCCATTGGCCATTGCGCAGAATTCGCGCCTTCACGTGGGTCGTCTCCGTGAGCGGGATCTCGCTGCTATATGCCTGGGCGCTTGCGCTATTTACAGCGCCGCCGACGAGTCGCGGATCGCTGCCATCTGTCGTGAAGTAAATCACGCCTGGTGAGCCAGTATTGGTGTTTTGAAAGCCAACCTCTGCATCCGCGGGTATCACACCGCCATGCATCCGCGAACCATCAATGAGAAATTCAGGCGCGTTCGTCGCGGGATAGAGGTTGGCCTGTCGCCACTGGTTCAGCACGATATCGTGACGGTCCCGAAAGTACGTGCCGAGCATGTAGTTCAATTCATTTTGCCAATCGATGTTCCGCGTGCGCGGGAAGGATACATGCTGGTCGCCCCAGCGGGCACTCTCGGCGACGATCGCCTCGTACACCGTATCCGCAAGCGCGGCGAAGCGCGACGCCGGGAGGTTGTTTTGTGGACTTGCCGGATTGTATGTCGGACTCGCCGGATTAACGTACAGTGCGCCGCTGTTAAATAAGTGATGATGGATTCGATCCGCGAACTGCAGGCGGAACTCTTCGTAGTTTCGCAATATTCCAAAGGCCTGGGCCGCGCCCGATACCTTTCCCAAATTGTTCTCGAGTATGCTCGTGCGGCTGCTCAATGCCAGCGAGATCTCGCTATCCCAGGCGAAGAATCGGAAACCGTCGCTGTCGGCGCCGCGGCGCCGATTCGAAAACCAGTTACGGTCTGGCCAATCGTTATTGCCGCCGTAGTGGTTCAGAATCATGTAATCGATGTAGTTGACAACATCTAAAAAGGCTTCGCTGGCGGGGTCATCGGCGCCGCTGGCAAGATTTCCCTGCAGCCGTTGGTAGGCGGCGTTCTTGGCGGCGATCCCGCCCGCAGAATTCACTGCCTGGGCCAGGGATAACATCGTGTTGTAGGCATCGAGCGTTCCGGAATGCAGACCGTCGTGATTGACCACATCGTACTCATCTTTGTCACCGCCAAAGTGCTCCGCTGCGAATGAATCATCGGGACGATCACTTGGGTTGTATAATCCCCAATAAAGTCCATTGATGTAGAGATGCACGACGTTGCCGCGCGAGGACGCGTGCCCCATAACTGCTTGCGTGTCGCGAAACCATTGGTCGCGAATAAAAAGCGGATCGCCGCCGGCGCCGTCCCATCCCCAGCCATCGTTGAAATGGGGTCGCAGGACTATCGTGTCAAACTCGGCAACTCCCTCCGCGCCAAACAGCGGATACTCCAGTTTGCTGTCGCCGTATTCGTCCTTGAAGAGCAGTCGCAGGCTATTCTTCTTCGACAGGACTCGCGAGGCAGCACCATGAATGCGCAGACCTGCATCAATTTGAAAACCTTCGCTGCCATCAGGAAAAATAAGTTCGGCTGAAGCGGGACGCTCCCAGGGGATGCCGCTGCCGGTGATATTGGTGTAAATGCCCGCCGGCCCGAAGAAATCGGCGTTATCGAGAGTGAGGGATATCGTGGGAATGGCCTTCAGGCTGTCCTCGATGAGGGCCGCATAAATCCCGCCGAACAGGTCGTTCGGGCCAATCACGTCTGGGTCAAGACCGTAGTCGGCTGCGCGGCTGCCCCAAGTCGACGGAAAGCCGGCGCTTAGCGCCGATTGATGCGTCTGCTGAATGACATCGCTCGTGAAAATGTAGGTTTGCGTATCGACATTGGTGGGGACAAAGCCAATCTTGAATGCAGCGGCGCGGAGGTTGGTCGTGCCGGTGATTTGAATCGGTCCCGTGTAAAGCGATCCGTTGGTCACGTTAAGATTTTCGTCGACTGCCGGCGCCGATCCATTTGTCGTATACACAATCGTTGCATCTGAAGTCGGTGTCGAAATCTCGACCTCAAACGGCGCCGAATAAAATCCCCGATCGACGCTGAAAGTGGTATCCTGCACGACTCCCAAGTGGACCTGTCCATTGGGCGCGCCGGGCGTCGATTTGGCAAGGACACCCTCCACGAACGGTTCCACGACTTGCGCCGTGCCTGCCGTGAAGCGTGGGATCATCAGCATGTCGGAGCTGGACGCCTGGTTGAGAGCGTGGATAGCTAATACGTTCTCGCCCGCTTGCAGCGCGTTGAGGTGGTCCGTCACGTCGTAGCCGACGTAGTCGGCTAGAACCACTTCATCGCCGCGATTGATGCTGCCGGCCGCCGAATCCCAGGCAGGATTAGCCGGTTGGTTTTCCATGGCGATCAGCTGGCCGTTGAGATACGCCACAAAACCGTCGTCGTAAATCATGTCCAGCTGAAGCGTGTTGAACTCCTCTGGATTGGCAACGTTGAATTTGAAGCGAGCGTATGTCGACGTCGTGCCTGGAGGCACTGTGGCATCGATGAGCGACGTATAATCGTTGAGGCCGCCTGGGGTATTTTCATAGCCGAGTCCAGCCGTTTCGGGCGTCCAGCTGCTATCGGTAAACGCAAGCGTGTGCCATGTCGCATCCCATATGCCGCTGGTCGGCACCCAGTACATCATCGAGGTCGTGTCGTCGACCAACGTCGTTGTGCTGGACGTCATCGACAGCCCGTACGACACATTGGTCTGCTGCTGCGGAAACTCAGGCGAATAATCATGGACGACGGTCTCGCCGTCGGGTTCAACGAGCGCGAGATATTCGCCATCGGCCAAAAGGCCAAAACTAGTGTGAAGCTCGCCCGCCGGCCCATCGGAGCCTTTATCGGACGCGAATACGAGCAAGGTAGCGCCAGAGCCGATGATCGTGCCTGCCGGGAATGGCCACTTCGATAGCTCGTCCGCCTCGTCGGTCAAAAAATACCCGCCCAGGTCGACGTCGACATCGCCGGCGTTGAACAGCTCAATCCAGTCGGAGGAGTCGCCGTCGCCGTCGCGCAGGCCGCCGCTATTCGACGCCATGAACTCCGTAATCAACACCTCAGCAGCCAGAAGTTGCCGCGGCTCGAGTCCCTCAATTTGCAGTCGTCGGCCGCCGGGCTTCGCGCGGGAGCGACCGCGCCGAATTACACTTCGAAGAGCATGTCGCGTCATGAGGGGTCAATCGATTCGGCGAGAAAAAACCGTGCGGCCTGTTGAAGCTCGAATTTGTTGAGTCTTGGAAAATGAGACGGGGTCGGCCGGCCCCATTTTCGCCGGCAGACCCCGCATCTTTGGTAGGTGATTTGAACACCCTGGTGTTTTGAACACTCTGGTTATGCTCGCCGTCGCAGCGCCGCAAAACCTAATAGCCCCAGGCTGAGCAAGGCCACCGAAGCTGGCTCAGGAACGAGAGTGCCAAAAACATCTATCTCAGTGTAACCCGTGTAGCCGTTTTCAACAGCTAAAAAGTTTAGTCGAATGTGCGTAACTCCGGTCGCAAGATTCGGAAGTGCATCTTCGGTAAACGCCACGCGGTTCGAAACCGGCGTCGTATCCGTGCCTTGGACGCCGGGATTGATATCGATCGAGCCGAGCGGGTTGAACACTACGCCATCAGTTGACGTCA
>DATFGJ010000004.1:0-3520 GCA_035249585.1 Lacipirellulaceae bacterium | reverse complement strand
GGCCGTATTTGGCATCGTCATAGGCGCGCTCCAAATAATCAAGCGAAGGGCCGATATGCATCGTGCCGTGATGATGCGGGCCAACGCCGTCGCCCGGCATACAGGTGAACTTCGGCGGCTCGGCGAGCGCGAGATTGATTTTCGCTGAGGCAGATGAGTAATCAATGCGTGCTACGGCGTCGCTGAAATATTCCGGCAGCTCGTCGCGCGTGAGAAACTTTTCAAAGGTGAGGTGGGCATCGGCGCTGGAAGCCACAATCTTGGCTTCGATCTCGGTGCCGTCATCGAGAGCAACACCGATCGCCCGGCCGCGATCGGTGAGAATATGCCGCACGGGCGCCTCGCGGCGAATCTCGACGCCCAAATCGCGGCACGCAACGGCAAGCGACGCGGCCAGTCCGCCCATTCCGCCTTGCACGTAGCCCCACACGCCGCGAGCGCCGCCCGCTTCGCCCATTACGTGATGCAATAGCACGTAAGCGCTGCCCGGCGAGCTGATCGACAGGAAAGCGCCGATGATCGCGTCGGTCGCAAGCGTGGCCTTCAAGACATCGCTCTCAAACCAGCGGTCGAGGATTGGCCGAGCCGCGCCTGTGAGAAGCTCGACAGTCGACGGGATGTCGGCCCCAAGTTCGCCGAGTGCCCGGTAGAGCGCCCACATTTTCTTGCCGTCGCGCAGCCGTTTACCGAGGCCGATGTCGCGCCACGTATCGGGGAGGGGCAGGGGGTCTGGGGCCGATTGGCTCAGCACGGGTTCGAGCACGGCGGCCACGCGCTCGAGAAACGCGTTGTAGCGCGGATAGGCGGCCGCATCGGCCGCGCTAAACTTCGAGATTTCGCGCCGGCAGAGTTCCGCATCAGCGCCCAGCATGAGGCTGCGGCCATCGGGGAGGGGAGTGAACGATGATGGGCTGCGCGGCAGAATGGTGAGGCCGTATTCTTTGAGCTTCAGCTCGCGAATGATCTGCGGCAAAAACAGGCTGATGACATACGCAGCGGTCGAAACCTTGTAGCCCGGCCACAGCTCCTCGGTCGTGGCGCAGCCGCCCAGCACGTGCCGCCGCTCGAGCACGCAAACTTTCTTGCCAGCGCGAGCCAAATACGCGGCGCACACGAGCCCGTTGTGCCCGCCGCCGATGACGATCGCGTCGAATTTGGATGCCCCTGCCATAGATTGTTCGAGGGTGTCAGGTGACGGATGCCGGAAGAGAACAAAGTACTCAGCAGTGCCTGCCGGTCTACACTCCCAGTAATTTAGCGGACGCCAGCCAATATAACTCTCCGCCGCCGACGTTCGCGCCGTCATCCTCGAAGCCGATCGCGGCGACCGCGCCCTTCGCGAAGCGCACCCGTGCCGCGCCATCGCCGATCAACGCGGCGGTCAGGACTTCGACGTCCGGGCTGTGGCCGACCCAGCACACGTCCTTGCCGCCTTGCTCGTTGGTCCACTCGATGAGCGGATCTAAGTCCGAGCCTGGTTCGAGCGCCTCCAACTCCTCGATCTTCGGTTTGCCCGCAATATGTTTGCCGATGATGTCGGCTGTCTGACGGCAGCGCGTGTAGGGGCTGGTGACAATTCGCTCGGGCGCAAAGCCGCGCTCCGCCAGCGCCTTCACGACTTCCTCATACCGCTCGATTCCTTCGGGCGTCAGCTCGCGCAGCGAATCATCCGGCCACTGCGGGTCGCCGCGCTCACCGGCCCAAGCATGTCGTGCGATGTAGATGAACATGATGCGTTGGAGCAGTAGTGGAGTAGAGGAGCAGTGGAGTAGTCGCCAATTGCGCTGCTCTGCTACTCCACTGCTCCACTACTCCACTTTTCGTCACCTCTTCCGCCACAAGACATGATCATCGATTCCCAGCTCGCGCTGCTTGGCGGCGATTGCTTTTCGGAAGCGATGCGAATCCGTCGGATAGCCAGCCGTGGGGCGCAGGTCCTTCACGTGAGCCGTCCAGAACTCGTTGAACGCCCGCATCGAAAGCTCGCGCAGGTACTTGGCCGTCATCGACGCTAGGGCCGTCGGCATAAACCGCTCGCCCTGCATGCGGAACGTGACACGCACGCGCGACTCGGCCGGGCCCCATTCGTAGTGGCTTTCGGCGTGGCTCTCGAACACCGGCTCGATCCAATGCTCCGAGAAATGGTGCTGCAGAAGCGCCGTGTAATAGTTGCGCCCGCCGTGCTTGTCACACACGGCGACAATCGGAGGCTGGGAGCCAGGGGCTGGGGGCATGGACGCGTGCGACTTAACGTCGTCGACGACCTTGCGAAGAAGGCCGACTGTGACATGCGAAAGCGCGCCGCCCTTCGTCCCATAATAATCAACAAGCTCGTTGAACTGCGTGGGGAATACAAGCTGCGCGCGTAAGAATAGTGGGCGCACCTGCGACGCTTCGCACGCCCGCGCAAAGCGAGCTCCCAAGCGGGCAATCTCCTCGGCGGCCGCGTCCAGCGGTAGCGAACAATCAAAATCATCCGGCCAGCAGACTTGGCGATGGTGCCCCTCCGGATCGGCCTGGCAATATTGAACGACTTCCGACCAACATCGCACTGTTTGCCGGACGGAATAAAGCACTGCGTGAATGCCGCGCTCGAGCTGCCTCAGCCCTAAACCAGGATGAAAAAGAGCCTTCGAGTCGGCTATTGCAATGCGGCGTTCGCTAACGCTCTTGGCGACGATATTTCGCAGCAGTCGGTAGAGATCGATGCAATCGGAGTGCGCGGCGCCGTTGGGGCGCATGGTTAGCTTGTGCTCCGGCGGCGCTGCTAGCACCGCGGTGCTTGGACCATTTCGCCCGCTCGCCGCGGCCAGCTCGCCGACTTCTGAATCCTGAACCCGGAAAGCTAAACCCTCATCGGACACTTCCCAGGCGGTTGCTGCCACGACGAGCGGCCCGAAATGCGGGCCGTAGCCGGCTTCATCCATGCCGATCAAGATTCCCATGCACGGCAGTATAGCGGATCAACTCCCGGCGTCGACCACCCTGGCGGGAAGCTGCTATGCTTAGAGTATGAAGATTATCGAGGCAAAATCACTGCCCCGTTTTCAACTCGCCTTGCAATTCGACAACGGCGAAGGCGGCATTGTTGACTTAGCCGAGTTCGCTGGCATCGGAGTCTTTGCAGCCTGGGAGCGGCCCGGAGTATTCGAACAAGTGTCTGTCACCGCAGAAGGCGCCGTTGAGTGGCCAGGAGAACTCGACATGTGTCCTGATGCGCTCTATCTTCGAATGACCGGCAAGCGGCCGGAAGATATCTTCCCAACTCTGCGCAATCGTTTGACGCATGCCTGAGATCTCTCGGTTCTACGGCATCGTCATTCAGATGTATTTCGGCGACCATCCGCCGCCGCATTTTCATGCCAGGTACGGCGGACAGACGGCCAAGATAGACATCGATGCTCTGGCTGTTATTGAAGGCAAATTGCCCGCGCGTGCGCCCTGGGCTTGGTAATTGAATGGGCTTCGCTCCACCAAGAGGAACTGCGAAACGCATTCCAACGGGCCGCAGGTTTGCAGC
>DATFGJ010000003.1:0-3159 GCA_035249585.1 Lacipirellulaceae bacterium | reverse complement strand
CGCTTGGCGAGCATCATACACGCGCTTTAACCGAAAGCGCCCAACCGAACGGCGTAACCGCCGAAAGTTAACCGAAATACGCTAAACTACTCAGTTTAGGTAGGCGAAAAGGCGCGGTCAACGGTCGGAATCGAACCACGGATTGCACGCATGGGCACGGATTGTATTTTCAATTATCCGTGATATCCGTGTCATCCGTGGTCAATTACGCGGCATCACGCGACGACGCGCCTCCATTCGAGGCGAACGTTTTTGAAGTTCATGAGAAGTGCGAGTCGAAGACCAGTGATATTGAGGTAGCCCAATATTTGAGCAACGTGCGTATCGGTGAACGCAGTTACTACCTTGCAATCTACGATGGCCGCGTCGTCGACGATCAAATCAGGGACAAGCGTGCCTATGTGCTGGTCATCGTAAAATACTGGATACTGTCGCTGCGGTTCAGCCCTGTGGCCGCGCTTGCGAAGCTCTATCACGAGCGCGCGTTCGTAGAGCTTTTCATCTAAACCAGGGTCGCAACGAGTTAAGGACGGTCATCGCAGCGCCGAGGATCGATTCACTTAGCTCTTTGTGAATTAATTCTTTCTCCATACCTACACCAACACTCGATATGACCACGGATTACACAGATCGCACGGATAGAATTCTGCCAAGAAGCAAATGTATCAACCACTGCGAGTTCCACGGCAAGGAGACCCAAAGTCGGCTTTTATATATCTGTGTTATCCGTGTAATCCGTGGTCAAAAATATCTCGCGTAGTCGGTGGTTTAGTGGTCAAGTTTTCTTCTTGGATACAACTGCTGTCTTCGACGCGTTGGCGTCCACGCGGCGGCACTCCGGCAGAGATTCGATGAACAGCCGCCCATAGGGTTTGGTGACGATGCGCGGGTCGAGGCAGACCACCGTGCCGTGGTCGGTGCGAGTGCGGATCAGCCGGCCGAAGCCTTGTTTGAATTTGATCACCGCTTCGGGAAGTTGGTAATCGCGAAACGGGTTGCCGCCGGCGGCGCGGATCGCTTCCAGGCGCGCTTCCAAGAGCGGGTGATCGGGCACGGCGAACGGCAGCTTGGCGATGATCACTGTTTGCAGGGCGTCGCCCGGCACGTCGACACCTTGCCAGAAGCTATCGGTGCCGAAGAGCACCGAGCGTGGGTTGGTTTTGAATTGATCCAACAGCTGCGTGCGCGGTGTGCCGTCGGCCTGGCTCAACAGGCGCAGGTTTCGTGAGGCGAGCCAGCGCTGCAAACCGGCGGCGACGCGGCGCAGCATGTCGTAGCTCGTGAAGAGGACGAAAGTGCGGCCGTCGGTACGGCCGGCGTAATGCTGGATGGCTTCGATGCACTTGCGTTCGTGGAGGCCGCGCTCTTCGGCGGCCGGGTCGGGCATGTCACGGAGCGTGACGAGTTGAACTTGCTCACGGTAGTTGAACGGGCTGCCGACCTGAACTTCATCGCATTGGGTCAGGCCCACGCGCGATTTGAAAAAGTCAAAGCAGCTTTCGCCCCGTGTGCCACTGGCTTTGCCAATGCTCTGCGCCGCAACGGAGGAACGTGCCGAAGCACTGGTGGACTTCGGCGGACCCGGCACCCGCCACAAGCCGGTCGCCGGGTGTCCCAGTCGAGTCGACCCAGTGGCACCCATTCGCCCTACCGACAGCGTCGCGCTGGTCATGATCACGGTCGGCACCTTGTCGAAAAGCTGCTCGCGCATGGCCGGGCCGATATCGATGGGCGCAGCGGCCAGCGTGAGTCGCGGCAAACCACGGCGGCCTCTGTAACATTCGAGCCAGTACACGGTTCCTGCTTGGGCTTGAACGCGCCAAGTTTCGAGCTCGCTGGCAAGCACCATCAAGCGATCGTGCGCGGCCAGAAAATCTTGCTGCTCGGATTCCTCGCTGAGCTTCTTGCCCGCAAGCTTCACCTGGCGGGCGAGAATCTCGAGTTCGGGGCTGAGGTGATTGGCGACTATGCCGGCTTCGGTGACGCGTGCAGGTCCAGGTAACCCCCGGCGGAGCCGGGGGCTGTCGGGCGCATTGGCTTCGTTTGACTGGTTCAGTTTATTGAACCAATCGAGCAGATCGGCGAAAAAGGTGTCGGCCAGATGGCGGCAGCGATCGACCTGCTGCTGCTCCTTCGCGAGATCGTGGTGCACGAGCAAGCCTTTGTTGGTGCGATCGTTGTACAGCTTGTTGAGCACGTACTCCACCTGGCCGCTGGTGATGTTAATGCCGAGGTGGTCGCTAGCGACAGCCTCCACGGTGTGCGCTTCATCCAGGATCACGACGTTGTAATCGGGAAGGATGCTCACGCCGGCTCGGCGCAGGGCGATGTCGCTGAACAACAGCGCGTGGTTCACCACCAGGATTTGTGCGTGCTGAGCACGGCGGCGATCCTTATAGTAGAAGCACTTGCTATGCGTCGGGCAGCGGCGGCCCATGCAGTTGCCGCTGTCGCTGGCGACCTCGTCCCACACCTGGCCGAATGGCTGGAACGGCAGGTCGCTGAGCGAGCCATCGGCGGTGGCTTTGCTCCACTGGCGGATCTTGCGAAGCTGCGCCAGCTGCTCATCGTCGTTGAACAAGCTCTGGCTGCGCGCCAGCGCCAAATCGAGCCTCCGCAGGCTGATGTAATTCCGCCGGCCCTTGACAAGAACGGCGGAGAACTCGCGCGGAATCACCGCGTTGAGTAGCGGCAGGTCCTTGCCGATGAGCTGCTCTTGCAGACTAATCGTGTGAGTTGAGACGACAATCTTCGGTGTGGGCGGCTCGTCGCGCTTTTCATCGTTACCCGCATCGCGATGTTGCTCCTTCTCAGTGGCCGCGAGAATCGCGGGCACGAGATAGGCAAAACTCTTGCCGACGCCGGTGCCCGCTTCCGCCACAAGATGGTGCTTGGCCGCAATCGCCCGCGCTACCGCTTCGGCCATTTCAAGCTGCTGCGGCCGATGCTCGTAATTCGCCAGCCGTGCCGCAATGCGGCCCTCCGGGCCAAGAATATCCGCGGCGCTGATGCTCATTCGTACAGTTTAGCGAATCCTCACTCGCGACGACAGGCAGACGGCCTGCTGATCGCGACGATCATTTCGGCGTCCGCGAAATCACGCCTTCGTCCGGGCTGCTCGCCGTCGCGTACAGACGCTTCGGAATACGACCTGCCAGA
>DATFGJ010000002.1:0-2989 GCA_035249585.1 Lacipirellulaceae bacterium | reverse complement strand
GCCATTCCGGCGGGCGCGCTTCTGTTTTACTTTGGCCTCATGAGCGAAAGCCACGGCCCCTCCGGCACGCAACTCTGGGTTGCTTACGCGCTGGCGTTTTCCGCCGGCACGTTTCTGTGCATTTCGCTCAGCGACCTGCTGCCCGAGCTGCAGTTTCACCAGCACGACCGCGTGAAACTTTCTCTCGCTATGATTGTGGGGCTGGCCGTCGCTTGGGCCGCAGGTTATATGGAGTCAGCGGCCCATCGAGCCCACACGCATCCGGTCAAAGCGCCTGTTTCGTCCGCGCAACTCGCAGGCTTTACCAACTCCGCCTGATCGTCGCTAGCGTTGTTTCCATCTAGTCGCTGCCGCTGCGAGTCCGAAAAAGATGGAAGGCCCTGACCCTTCGGTCGATTGGGCACTGCCACGGCGGGGCAGGAAAGGAATCTATGTCGCGCACGAACCAACGCACGTGGCAAAAACAAATCATTGGCCATTTTCTTCTAACGGTGCACCTCGACTCGCCAAGCGAGGCCGGCTCCGATAAGCACCCGAAGCTGGCTGAATTCGTGCGCCACATGCTTCACTTGGCTGACGAAACCCGTTTACCGGTGACATGGGCGGTCAGTGATCCCGCGTACTCAGCCGCAACGCCGCTTGTCCTGCGATCCGCAGGCGCGCATGAGCTGGCGATTCTAGGCGACGCAAATTGGGTCGGACCGACGGCCGGCCGCACACGCTTTGCCCGTGAACTGGCGCGCCGCGCGTCCCAAGCCCGTGCCGCCGGAATCAATCTGAAAACTCTCGTGCCGCGAGTTGAATCCGTCCACCCGCATATCGACCTGGTGATTAAGCAACAGATCAGCGCAGTGGCCGGCATCGAGTCGCCGCGAGCGAATCGGGGCCAGGCAATTCCACGGGCACTGCATTACGGCGTTTGGGAAATTCCTGTTTCCGCCGCAATGCCTCTGCCGCCCCGCTGGTTCAGCGGCAAAAGATTCCTGTTCAGGCAGATTCGTTCAGCAGCGCAATCCGGCGCTGTTTTTCAACTGGTTGTCGACGCACCCGCGATGGACCAAGAAGCGCGCCGCGGATTGGCCGCTTTCGAGTGGCTTTTGCGTCGGGTCGCGGAACTGCGCAACCGCGGAATGGTATGTGTTGAGACGCTCGCTGACGCGGCCGCGCGGTTGTCGGCCGTGCCGATCTCAACGCCGCAACACTCAATCCTGCGCAAAGCGGCGTAATTTCGTGTGGAGGCGTTTGCTGACGCCGATCCCGATATTTATTGGTGCGCGCGTGGTCGGCGTCGGGCGACGCCTCCCACAAACGAACCGTTTTCGGGACTGATTACGGCGACTCGCGGAACACACTCCAGCTCAGATAAGCCAGGATTCCGCTGCAGACTAAAAAGCCAATGTCCATGAGGGGGCTTTTGCCGCCAAAGGGAGCCTTCGCAACCAGGTCCAGGGCAAACGCAATTGCCAGCAAGCCGCCGATGACCATGCCGGCAATCGACATCACTTTACCCATCGGCCCGATACCCCGTATATCCGCAGTTGGAGAGTTGTCGGCCATAGCAAACTGTTTAGTATAATTGCCGAATTTTTCTTGTCACGGCAGCCCGCCTCTTTGGCGTAAAGGACGCAGAAATCGGGGATTCTCCGAATTGTTCGGTCGGCGGCTGTTGGGGAGCGGCCGCCGTTTGGCTCAATTTGGCCTTAGCCGCCCTCTGCCCGTTGGCGTACCACCAGATCCAGACGCCGTTGGGCTGTCCATCGACAACATGTCCCGTTACGGCTGGCGCTCCATTCGCATGCCACCAGGTAAACATGCCAGCCTCGCGGTCGTTCTCATAGTTACCCACGCATTGGAGCTGCCCATTGGAGTACCACGACCGCCACGTGCCGTGGCGCGCGAATTTACCGCTCACCGCGTACTGGGCAAAACGCAGGCGCATGTAGTCATCGGGCGCGCGAAGCCTCACGACGGCCGTCTGGCACATTGACTCGATTCGTTTATCAACACTTCCGGGGAAATATGTCACATTATTCACGACCTGTCGCCCTTCGGCGTACGTGGCAATGGTCGTCAGGTTGCCATCGGGGCCAAGGCCGCGCAGCTCACCCGACGGAAGAGCGTTTGAGAAGTGCGCCTCGCGGAATACGCGGCCATCCGGCAGCCAAAGTGTTGCGGGGCCGTTGCGCTCGCCGTTTTTAAGCGTGATGCGGCTGCAGGTTCGGCCATTCGCGTCGGCAATCGTCCACTCACCGTGCATCTGGCCTTCGACGAAAGTGGCGCTGGAGACGAAAGGTGACTCAAACTGATCGAACGGCGCCGTAAAAAGAGCGTCGGCTTCATCTCGATTGAACCAGCGCACCCATTCGCCGCTTTGCTTGCCGTTCTCATAATGGCCGTCGGCGATTAGCTTGCCAGTTAAATTCCATTTTCGGCAGGCACCGTCGTTGATGACATTCCCGTCGGCGTCAACAGTTACCTCGCATTCACTTCGCAGGCCGCCGTTGGGGTACCGCTGTTGAATGACGTTCGACCCGGTGGCAAGCGCCGTGCATTGAGAAGCGAGCGAAACCAACACGCCGAGCAGTCCGGCGCGTATGGGCCGGCGGCTCCTCTTGGATAAAAGCACAAAATTGAACGATTGAGCGATCATCGGCGCTGTACGGTCCTCTAACCACAGCATCGGATGCACCAGAGGGCGCCTTTCCCAATCGTTCCGTAATTGGGTCAATCAGCAAAAATGGCAGGATGGCAAAATCTTGAAGACTTGCTCTAACCGATACAGCTTTCCAACAACGTGCGGCATGCAGTTACGAAGCTGACTTAGCTTCTTGGGGCTTGGGATCTGCGGCATCCAATCCGCGCTCGCGGCGGATGCGTGCCACCTCCGCCACAAGCCGCTCGATAATCGCATGGTTGGCCGCGACGTTTTTCCAGGCGACGACGTACGTCCAGGCGATCAGCGGAATGCCTAGAAATGCGCCAATCAGGT
>DATFGJ010000001.1:0-2552 GCA_035249585.1 Lacipirellulaceae bacterium | reverse complement strand
CCAACGGCGTCAACGCCGACCGCATCCGCTCGGGGTTGCTCACCGACGATTTCATCCAGGAGCGGTCGAAGGCCCGCGGCGTCACCGAGAAGGACTACATGAGCGGCAACCTGCTCGGCCGCGAGGTCACCGCCGAGGACGTGGCGCAGGCGTTCCTGGCGCAGGCGCTGGCGCTCAAGACCACCGCTGATGTCACGACCGTCGACGGCGGCAATATCGCGGCGGCGCTGCGGTGATGCGAATGGGCAGCCGCGGCCCAGAGGTGGATGAAGGGATCAAAAGCAAAAATCCTCGAAGTCCCAGGCCGGGTTTACTTTACCCCCCGCGTCTTCGCACAAACCAGCCTCGGCGAAATTCTTAAATCGAGTAATGAGGACGCGTTTCGCTCGATCAACAGTAAGCGTGTTGACATTCTCGTCGTTGATCGAGGGGGCTGGCCCTTCTTAGCTGTCGAGTATCAAGGCGACGGTCATTATCAAGGTACGGCAGCGGCCCGGGACGCGGTCAAAAAAGAAGCCCTGCGCAAAGCCGGGGTGCGGTACATGGAATTCTGTGCGCAGGACACGGAGGATCAAATCAAGTCCCGCCTACGCGAACACCTCACTAGCAACACCGCAACGTCAACGAGACACAAAAACTCAGCGCCCTTGTAGGCGGTTGCGAAGGCCCCTGCCGAATGAGAGAGGTTCAAGATACGTCTCGTGTGCGACCAACCTTTCTCTCGGCAGTCATAGAACGTTCCCCAATTAGGCGAGGTGAGGCATCGGCCCTCATTCGGCGGCGGTGGCCATCTCCTTTTTACGCTTGTCGAAATACCTCGGATCCATCTCATCAACCGGATCATCAGTGAGGCGGCAAGCCTTGCGGTAGAAGATGTCGAGATATTGTCTCAGGTCTTCTAATGACGCACTGGACAGGCTTGCCGGGAAATTTATGGTCACGCGGCCTTCGTCGAGCGTGAATACTTCTTCGCCAGTGCGGCCATTCGACTTCACAATACTTAGGATAGACATCTGCTGCTCCTTGGTTGAGGGTTTTCTACCGGGTATCCGACAGTTGGCGCGAACCCCCACCCCACGCACAATGATTCCGCCCGGCTCCTTCAAAATCAACATTCTTAATAACCAAACCGACGCCTCTTGCGCGACTAAAAAGCCAGGCCCCCTGTAAGCCCCGCCCCGGACCAACCGTCAGGCGGCCCCGTCACCGCCATACTCATTGAAATCATTATTGTATCGATCGCCAAGCGCCGCTAAGCCCCGGCTCGGCCCCTAGTGAAAAGGACCAAAGTCCGCTATGGTTGGGCGCTATGAAGCCCACGCAGCCCGCACTAAAGCGCCGTCGTCGCAAACCCATTAACCCCGCGATGGTGAACATTCGTAGCGCCATCTCGAACGGAACGCGGCTGGTCAACACTCTCCTAGCCTTCGGCAATCGCCAGGTTGGTGCTCAGCCCGAAAGCTAATCCCGATCCATCGGTGTAGCGTTGCAACACGGGCGCACTGTCGCTCGCGATGGCGTCCAGGACGCGTTTGCGTTCCTGCTCGTCTATTCCCTTGCCGGCAGCGCTCATGCCGACGAACGCCATCGCGTTCATGCGCACGAAGGGCGCGCCGTCCTGGAACCGGATGGTGCGCGAAACGGTCCTTGACCGGACGTCCTCAAATCCGGCGTCGCGGAGCAGCCGTTCGAGCGCGTCCGCGTCTCCGAAGCCATATCGCTGGTCCATGACCGGACCCAGATGGCGCTCCGCGACGCGGCGCAACTCCAGGAAGAATGGGATTTCATCGTCGGAGCGCCATGTTGCCACCGCCAACCTGCCGCCCTTCGCCAACGCGCGCCGCATCTCCGCGGCTGCCGCGGGCTTGTCGGCAAAGAATTGCAGTCCTTGCTGGCAGACCACGACATCGAACTGCTCGCCGCCGCGGAGCGGGAGAGCTCCGGCATCGCCTTCGCGCCAGTCGACGTTCGGCGCCACGGCGCGCGCAACGCCCAGCATATCCGGGCTGAGGTCAACGCCGACCACGTGGCCGGCGTCACCCAAGTGCTCCCTGGCAAGGCGGGCCACTATTCCAGTTCCGCAAGCGATGTCGAGAACGCGATCGGCCCGCGACAATCGCACCTCTTCGAGAGTCATCTCGGCCCAAGGCTGGAACAGCGGCCCGACAAGCCATCGCTCGTACATTTGCGGGAAGCTTGCCTGGTCCATCGCGTAGCTCGGCAGGGACATGTCGCCTCCAATGGCGCTATTCGACCACCAGCGAGGTGTCGTCCAGGCTCCAGGCGCCTGCTCCGTTCAGGAGCACTCCGAAGACCCGCACGACATGCTTGCCGGCTTTCGGCACGCGGATGACCGACTGACGGGTCGCGGCCACCCAGGTGTTACCCGTTTCATCGACAGCCGTGCATATGCGGAAGTTGGGGCCGGATGCCGGCTGCGCTTCCACGTCATCCACGGTGATCCGAACGCTGACCGACCGACCGCGCGGCGCTCCGAACACCCCGCACTCCGCGTTGTAGGTGATTTTCACAAGCTGGTTGTTTCTCGTCGT